>JBKPPX010000163.1:0-3972 GCA_046733815.1 Thermoproteota archaeon
GTATAGTACATACCGCGATATATTCATAGAATTATGTATCAAAATTTGTATAATTTATTCTTAAAGTCAATAGAATTCACTTTCCCCATCAATTATAATAAAATTCTTATGCCTTTGCTTTTCTATCCAATTATACAACAAAATAAAGTTCAAACAAAAGGCATAGAATATCTGGCTCATAATGAGGAGTTCTTGCATGACTTATAATGATACTGAGTGTACAGTAGAAGAGAAGCTAAGCGAAATTCAGTTTAGAAACTGATAATATCTCCTTTTCTTCAGCCATTGCAAACATTTTTTTTATTGACTTTTCTCCGATCGTTCCCATATCTATAGTTACATTATTTACATACATTTTGATAAATCTGGTTATTATATCGCGTGGTTGGCCTCTTCCGTATTTCATTGCATAATCTACTGCTGAATCAATGTGGTCAAGGCCGTAAAGAATCGATTTCTTGAACAGTTTATCAAACATCTTTATCTGTTCTAATGTCATTGATTTATTACTTGCTACGTTGATACCTAACGGCATTGGTAGCCCGTTCGTTTCTCTAGTCCACCAAGTTGCCAAATCAAGAACTGTATGAAGACGAGAAGTGTCATATGTAATCTGTGCTTCATGAATCACTAAACCTGCATCTACTTTATCATTTAGAACAGCTTCAGGAATCAATTGAAAAGGTATCTCCCTTTCATTAAATTTTCCTAAGAAGAGATTTAGCAATAAATTAGCAGATGTCATCTTACCAGGAATAGCAATTACACTCTTTCTTAATTCAGAAAATGTTAATTTCTTTTTAGAAATGACGATTGGCCCATAATCTAAGCCAAAACTTCCGCCACTACGTAATATTATATAATCCTTCGTATAGGCATAGGCATGCGCGGAAATAGCAGTAACATCAAGATCATGTCTTAGAGCATATTTGTTAAGAGTTTCTATATCTTCTATTACATGTTTGATTTTAAATTCTGCAGAATATATTTTACCAGATGCAATTCCAAAGAACATAAAAGCATCATCAGCATCAGGGGTATGGCCTAGAGTGATTTCTATCAATATGTATACTTCTTACACAGAAAGACAATAATATTTTCTTTCCTTTATGAGTCACAAAAAACATCATGATGCAAATAGTTGCATCAGACAAGACTAAATATAATCAAAAAATTAATTATAATAAACTTCTTCTTCTATGAAGACACTCATATAATTAATATTGCAAGTATGTAGAATAATTTTCTCATATTCTGAAAAAGGATAATGGCAAAATGGCAACCTTTTTCTTTCTTTCATCAGACATTTGGGAATTGACATACAATATTACTTGCTATACAAAAAGAATAATTAACGAAGCGTTTTCTAAATGATGATCGATCGATTTGCCTTATACTCTACTTTTTGGAAATAACTTCATCAAAGATAGTCCTCTATCTGTAAAGATGGCCAATGAAGTTTTGTTTTCACTGGGTGAGGATAGCGCAGGACCATACTTAACAACATCGATTTTTGATTCATATGAAAATACATTAATAAAAATCGAAAAAAATTACTGCATATTCTATAATGAAGACGAATTTATTAAACAAAAAAATCAGCGCGACCATGTTTTGTTAAAGGATAGGAAAGGAGAAATCATGATTGAGTCCAGAGTGCTGGACAAAGAGATGATCTTAGTAAGCGGTATATTCTCTTTCAAAGAATTTGTATTGACTGCAACACAGAATTATCTTATCTTGCCAAATGGTCAATGGTTGATGCATAATAGGACCTCTGCGAACAATAATTCAGTAACAATTACAGAATTTGGAATAAAATCAGAATGAATGATGATGATCGATGTTCAATTCTGACAATAAAAATCGACTCTACTAAAATATATTATAAATATTACTCATATGTATATATGCTCAAAGCTCGCATAACGTATAACGATAGAAACTTTCCATTTTGAATGTAAGGAACGTTTAATAGTCCTCCATCAAATTTTTCGCTTGAATATATATGCCAAAGTTCAAATCAACTCAAGATATTCTAAGGATTATTGGTAATAAGGAACAGATTCGTAATTTTGGTGTCATTGCTCACGTCGATCACGGCAAAACAACTATGAGTGATAGTCTTTTAGCTGCCTCAGGCATTATCTCTCCATCTGTTGCCGGTCAAGCTTTGGCGCTTGATTCTATGAAACTGGAACAGAACCGACAAATGACTATCCGTGGAGCTAATGTTACACTATTTTATGAAAGTGAAGGCAAGGAATACGTAATTAATATGATTGATACTCCTGGTCACATCGACTTTACAGGAAGAGTTACTCGGGCTCTAAGAGCAATTGATGGCGTTGTAGTGGTTTCTGATTCTGTTGAAGGCATTATGACTCAAACAGAAACAGTAACAAGACAAGCACTTGAAGAACGAGTTAGACCTGTTCTGTATATTAACAAAATCGACAGACTGGTAAAGGAATTAAGATTAGACCCACCAGCCATGCAAAAATGGCTTTCTAATATAATTGCAGAATTTAACAGATTAGTTGATATTTATGCTGAACCGGAGCTTAAGGAAAAGTGGAAAGTAAGCATACAAGGAAACAGTGTTGCATTTGGATCGGCAAAGGATAGATGGGGCTTTAATTTTAAACTAGCCCAGAAAAGAGGCATAAGTTTCAAGGATGTTTATGATGCTTATACTTCAGACAGTCCTAATATGATAAAATCTCTAGCAGAAAGATCGCCATTGCATGAGGCAGTTCTAGGGATGGTCGTGCAACATCATCCTCCACCTCACGTTGCCCAACGATATAGAATCCCTAAGATCTGGCCAGGCGACTTAGAATCTGATCTTGGAAAATCACTTTTGGCATGTGACGAAAAAGGTCCAGTAGTGATGATGGTTACAACAATTAATGTTGATCCACAGGCAGGCAGAGTTGCAACTGGTAGACTTTTTTCAGGTACTGTCAAAGATGGTGATGAGATCTACCTGATTGATGCAAAAAGACCAGGTAAAGTGCAGTCAGTAAACATTTACATGGGTAATACAAGAGAAGTAGTAGGCATGTTACCTGCAGGTAATATTCCTGCATTGCTTGGACTTGATTATGCTGTTGCTGGAGAAACAATTTCGACTGTGAAAAGTATTCATGCATTTGAATCCATCAAGTACGTTTCAGAACCAGTAGTTACCATTGCAGTAGAACCAAAGCATCCAAAAGACTTGCCAAAGCTTGTTGAAGCACTGCGCAGAATCACAGTGGAAGATCCGAATCTTATTGTCAAGATTAATGAGGAAACAGGTGAGACTCTGATGGCAGGAATGGGTGTTTTGCATCTCGAAATTGCCACATCACTCTTGCAGGAAGCAGGTCTTAATATAACTACTACTCAACCATTGATCAACTATCGTGAAACTATCCGTACAAAAGCAGGGCCGATCATGAGTAAGTCTCCAAATAAACACAACAAAATTTTCATGCGCATAGAATCACTTGGTGAAGAGATAATTGAGCTGATAAGAAATGGCCAACTCAAAGAAGATATGGATAAGAAGGAAATGGCGAAGATTCTTCGAGAAAAAGGTTGGAATGCCGATGAAGCAAGAAATGTTGCCGCAATTGATACAAGTGGCAATATGCTAATTGATGAAACAAAAGGTGTTCAATTTATACAGGAATCAATGGACTCTATCAGATCTGGCTTTGATGATGTAATTCACTCTGGACCAATTGCTCATGAATCCGTAAGAGGTGTCAAGTTTGTATTACATCATTTTGTTCCTCATGAGGATCCAGCTCATAGAGGTCTAGCGCAATTAATGCCTGCAACTAGAAGGGCTATGTTAGGTTCAATGTTAATCGCAGATCCAGTTTTGCTTGAGCCCATACTTGGAATGGAGGTTAAATGTCCACAGGAACAAATTGGCACCGTCGCAGGCATATTATCAGGAAAAAGAGGTAAGTTATTGAA
>JBKPPX010000164.1:0-3912 GCA_046733815.1 Thermoproteota archaeon
AGATAAACATAATGAAGAACAGAGAGAAATGATAGTAGCGAATAGTGATTCAGGATATACATCATGTTACAGCTAATCTTAATCGAATATCGCTTACTCAGCCTCTTGGGTCTGGTCAAAAAATCAGTTGCATATGTCTTATTGCACAGGCAAAGACGAGCATGACTATGCAAGCAAGGTATTCAATTGATTTATGATATATTAACAGCAGCAAGGCATCAATGGCTAGTAGTTATATATTGTGATAATATTGGTTCGTATTTTTCATGGCAGTAAAATCAACAAATTTTGCTTAACTTGTTAATGGCCTTCCTTAATACATTTTCCCCAATTGCTGTTATTGAGAAACCTTATTCTTAAAGCATATGTTATGATTCATTTGGACGCTCTTTTGCCAATGGAGTCATTGCCATGAAGCCATCTCTATCTGATGTTTTACTTCAACTCTATTTCAGATTTAATAATTTGATAAGATCTTATCAGAACTGATCCATATAAAAGTGAAATTATCCGCTTTTCTCCAACTGTGACTTACATCTTAAATTACTAGTCAATTAATTTCAGTACTTCTATATATAATACACATAAAAATGACAACAATAGTTGGTATCAAAACTAAGGAAGGTGTTGTACTTGGATCAGACAAAAGAGCGAGTAAAGGATTCTTTATTGGCTCAAAGATAACGCAGAAAATTTCAAAGATCGATGATAGTTTGGCAATAGCAATAGCTGGTCAGCTATCAGATGCAGAATATCTGATTAAAGTTGCAAAAGCAGAAAGAAAGTTGATGGAGTTAAGAAGAGGATTTATGCTAACAGTAAAGGAATCTTCAAGACTTATTGCAAATTTGGCATATTCCGGTCTAAAGAATTACCAACCATACTTTGTAGAATTATTGGTTGCAGGTGTTGATCAAGAAGGTGGCCATGTGTATGTAGCAGATATGAGTGGTGCGATAACAAATGAAGATTTTGCATCTTCCGGCTCTGGTTCTCCAATAGCTTATGGGGTTCTTGAAAGCTTATATCATAAAGAAATCACTAACGAAGAAGCTAAAGAAATTGCAAGGAAAGCAGTAGCAGCAGCAATGGAACGAGATCCGGGCTCTGGAAACGGTATAGATGTATTACTGATTCCCAACTTGTTAGTAGTGGAGGCGGCTAAATAGAAATGTCAGAGAATGGCATGACAGGACCAACATCTAACTCTGGATTTGGAAGCAGTAGATATCCATATTACTATGGACCTGGAGGTAGATTAGTATTAGTAGATAGTGCATTAGAAGCAGTCAACAGAGGTTCAACTACAATAGGAATTAAAACACCAAAGTTTGCATTACTCTCAAGTCATATCAAACCGACTAAAGCTTTGGTGGATCCGGCTGAAAAAGTATTTACAATTGATAGACATGTAGGAGCCACAGGCTCAGGATACATAGGCGATATCTTGCAACTAATTGATGAGCTACGATTAGAGGCACAGAAGCATAGACTTACATTTGAAAGCCCAATAGATATAAGTTCGCTTGCAAAGCACATTGGCTCCTACTTGCACAACTATACCATATATGCAGTCAGACCCCAAGCAGCCTCAATAATAATTGCAGGAGAGGATCAAACCGGAGTTCAGTTGTACCAAGTGGATCCGAGCGGAACTTTTTTTAGAGGATCAGGATTTGCAATAGGGCAATCATCAGATACCGCATTGGATATAATTCAACGAGAATATAGTGCAGATATGGGTATCGATCAAGCAATTGAACTAAGCACCAAAGCAATAGAAAGAGCACTCGGAGAAAAACCATTGGTGGAGACTGGAGTAGTGATTAAAAATAAGAATGGACGAGTAGCAAGAGGAAAAGAAGAAGGAGAAGAAGAAGGTCTATTCAAAAAGCTGTAACAACCAAATTCATTCTATTTTTCAAGTCTACAGGGTGTTTTATTGGGAATAGAATTTTCTCAACATCCCCGTCTCCTATTCTATATATAGAGAAATTCCTATTCTCATTAGGTATTTAAGATAGACCATTCAAACCAGAAGATAGGATTATTGTTTTTCAAAATATAGGTCTAGTCCATGATATAGCATTGGTCCTGTATAAGAAACTCAGTAGATATATGAAGATATTATGCTTGCATAGTCTGTTGATGGTATTAACATAGTAATCTATCCGCATTTTCATTATGTATTTTTATATAATTGAGTGCGATAGGACGTGACAAAATTCGACCTATTTGCCAAGAAGAAATTTAAATGTGATACTGTGGAGAGAAGCTCAAGACTGCAATAGAATTAGAGAACATCGACAATTAAAACATAGGACAGGATGTGTATGTGTGCTCTTGCATAATATTACATATTTTATATTTTATTCTAATTGTAATAGATTTATCGTACTATTAGGCAAATATAAAATGATATCCGTAATGAATTGCATAATATAATAATATAATAATAATATAAATATTAATAGTAATAAATGTACTTTTGTCATGAAATGATATATATCTAAATATAGATAAAGGAATACACGATTTTAGATTAAAATTATCTATTTCTAAAAGGTGTGTATAATATATTATGCTAAAAATATTATAAAAATATATGCATAATAAGATAGCACATTCCGCTGAACATGCTTTTATCGGATCACTTCAAAAGTTAATAGGCAAAACACTAAATGTTAGAAAGGTAGAGCATCGTAAAGCCGATAATAGTGTATTTATTACAATTCCTAATCTTGATTTAGAGTTGATAATCAGAGCAGAATCAGAAGTGAATTCACTTATTACTATGGGAAGAAAAATAATAACACATTGTTTTGAATCATTAACTGAAGCAAAGGAACGTTTACCTAGCCTCCGGGCAAATGAAGAGCGGATAACTGGATCCAATCCACTAAGAGTAGTAGAAATTGAAGGTCATGACTTAGCTGCTTGTGCCATGGAACATGTCACGAATCTCGATGAATGCAGTTTCTTTCTAGTAACTAGACTATCTAAAAATGGTAACGATTATGAGATTAATTTTGTAGTAGGAGAGCAGGCAAAAGAGACTGCAATTGCATTATCTTTAAAACTGCTGAAGATTTGTGAAGAGGTTGAAGCAAACCTTAACACAGTTGAGAATACAGTGAGAAAGCTAAAAACAGAAAGTGAAATATGCCTTGACAAATTAAAAAATCTAACCCAGGAAAAGCTTGATAACATAATACCATACATCACTGAGTATACTAAAATAACTATTATTAGTGGTGTATTTTCAAATTTGCTAGATGATGAAATTCGTATATTTGCAGGAAGAAAAATTGCTCAATCTAATATCGTAGTTATTGTTGCTAATATAAATCATCATTCTGATGATACAGCGAGTATTGTTTTTGCAAGAAATGAAGCCTTAGTGAATATTGATTGTAATAAGTTATTTAGAGAAATATCCTCCGAGAATGGACGGGGTGGAGGAAAGCCTCATTTTGTTACCGGTGTAGTTAACAAAGAAAGAGTAACTGATATTGTAAATAACATTATTGCCAGATTATGAATCATAGTTTGAACTATATGAATTATTTCTCCCAGTTACCATCAAAAAACAACAACTACTACTACTACTACTACAAACGATAACGAGATGAAAAACTCTTTCTTAGATAAAACAATAATAGATAGCAATAGATACACAGGCAACTAATAGTTAAAGAATGTGATGACACTACTAAAGTAATTCTATTGGTTGTTTTAGGTACACTATCCATATAAATATACATATACTTTGTTCATACTGAACATCTTCAAAAAAATAATAACAAAAATAGTTATATATTTAAATTGTTGTGATTTTGGTTGTTTTATCAGGTTTGAACCTATCCCACATTGAACCAAATATTATACCTATCATTCCCCAAAATATACTCA
>JBKPPX010000165.1:0-4176 GCA_046733815.1 Thermoproteota archaeon
TTTCTCCTGTTCTCATTCACCTTTATCTGGAAATACCTACTCAGGCCGTGCTGACAGTTCATTTGTATTATGTAGTGGCTATCTCTATCTTATGCTTAAGAGTTATTTTTTTAGAATATGACAACACATTTAAACAGAAAATGTTGATAGGCTACAAATTTAAATAATCTTTACTATTACGAAATTATTATACACTCTTAGTATTCGTTATATTAAGATAGAGATGTTGTATTAATTATCCCATTTTGGTCTTTTTAATAATGATTAATTGGTTTCTTATTCTTTTATCATATTATTATTATTATTATTATTATTATTATTGTCCTGCAACTATAGAATTAATTAGCTCGTTGTTTTCAAACTTATTATTAACTGAATCTGAATCTTCAACAGTATCCCAAACTATAAGTTAACAGCATGATAAGAACTCTGGACACAATGTAAAGTTATCAGTGGTTGTTTTGTAATCAAGGTTCTAACTTGATAATATGCCTTAGTATAGAAAATAGATGAAATTTATGGATTTTTCAGTTTCTTTAGTCGTAATTGATCACTGCAACTTTAAGAAAAAGCTATCGTTACTTTACGAGACTGTTAGCAGAACCCCTCCTATATTCTTCCACTCTATTCGTGGTACTTTGCAGCTTATCTGCATTCATGAATCTATCCACTTTTTGTCTATAATAAAATGAATAATGAATCAGCAACATAAGAAGAAGCAGCATCCTCACCGCAAACGCCATTATTAAAAGCACTTGACATGCTGCATAATAAAATCAAACAAAAGAAAGAGCAAGTGCATAAAACCAAGAATATATCGGAGAATGACAAATTATCTATAGAGATTGATACACTGCATTGGGTATTATCACAGAGTCTTAGTATCAGCAGACTGCAACAGGCCAGATACTATTACTAATAACTAGTAACAACGTCTTTCTGTTGAAAAATAAGAGAAGAAACTTATCGAGTCCACTACTATGATAATCTGTATTGCTAGGGTTTGCTGCTATCAAAGTTGTCTTTTATCGTCTTTTCATTTTGTTATGGTCGATATTGCAACTGTGAACTTCTGTATATACTTTTTAAATGGGACACTCTAGAACAGGTATTTATTTTATGATGGTGAACTGGTCTATTATCTTTTCACTATTATCAGCATAAAACTTGCCTGTTAGTGTTTTTCCGTTATTTGTTATATCCACATCTAATATCCCAAATCCTATATAGTCTTTGACATAGTAGTTGTTTCCTTTTTTACTGTCTTTTTGATCTTTAAAAGGGTAAAGATCCTCCCCTCCTGTGCCTACTGTAGTAAATATCTGTCCCTCTCCGTTTGGATCTCTATAGGTTGTTTTATTTGTACTAGTTTCTATTGGATACTCTGGATTAACACTATCGAATTTGATAGGATATGTCCTCTGATAATTGTGATTATGTCCTTGAATTACAAGATCTAGTCCAAACTGTTCAAAGAGTGGATGATATGTACTTCTTAACAACTCAATAGCAGGATGTTTACTTGGTATAGTATACATTGGTTTATGATAATATACTATTATCCAATCTATATTTGGATTTGATGCTGCCTTTGAAAGATCATTATTTACGAATTTATACTGTGCAGAATTAACATCAAATGGAATTTCTGTTGAAATTGCAAGAAAGTGAATGTTTTTGTAGTTAAATGAGTAATATTGTTCTGTGAGTCTAAAAGAGCTCATATATCTATATATTTCTCCAAGTGCCATATGATCATGATTTCCTATTGCAATTTTCATTCTGTCTTCTATAGGTTTCACTATCTTAAACCAGCAATCATCACTAGTAGTATTATATGAATAGTCTCCTAATGCCAGTACTAATGCTGGGTTCTTACTAACTATATTATTTACAGTGTTTTTTGTATTAGGAGTACATCCCCAATCTCCTACAGCTGCAAAGTTAAAATCTGAAACAGCAGGTACACTTTGAGCATCTGCCATCTGTGTTGATGGGGTCTGAGTAAGACATTCAACTGACAACAAAAGGAGTGCCATTGCAAAGAGAGCCATTACTCTCTTCATGAATGGTCGCTGTTTTGTTATGCTTATACTCTCTATATATCTAAATTTCATTGGCTTTCATTAATGAGATAAAGAGCTTCTTTGAAATTATATTAATATTGATTAACGTAGTTACCTAATGACTATTACATTCATAACATAGTATAGTTTAGTGAATAATACGAAGATACCAATAGAAATAATGGTAGTGCAATCATTTGCAGTAGCATCTGTAACTATTTGTTTATTAGAAGAACGACAACATCAAGTATATGAATATAGATTCGACAATGAGCAGTTTCTATCCGGCCTTACAATTCCTGCTTCTAATGCAGACGATAATACTCTATGAAATACCGAAGCAAAACTGACATAATTGGACATATTTTAGAAGCTCTTGTTAGTAGTCACAGCGGTGATTCCGGATTAACTAAGATGAAAATAATGTATAATGTATTTCTATCATATACTCAATTGCAAGAATATCTATTAATTCTAGTAGAAAAAGAGTTGATAGAGCAGTATCAAAAACAGTTAAAAGCAGATGATAAAGGAAAACAGCAACAATCCCACCATTATTATAGGATAACAGATAAAGGAAAACATTTCTTACAAATATACAGAGATCTTAGTAAAATGATTGCATAGATAGATAACATGATTTATTTATTGCCTCTCTATTACATTATTATTCTTATTTGTTAGTAGGAATAGTAGTAGTGACAGAAGCAGCCTTGCAGTTAATTGTTCTACTATCACCTTCAGTAGCATTAAAATCTAAAATTGTGTCTTTTTCTTTTTTTAACTATAGTATGATTCTAATTCTTTGGGAAAGAAATAAAAATGCATGTTATAATGTATCCTTGGCTATTCATCAATATTCATTTATGACAGGTGTGGTTATAGTAGAAGAGTCATCTAAAATTTAATGCTCTATCTAGTCTTTCCTATTTCTAATATTGTTGTGATCAATTTGATCAGATACGAAATTATAATCTGAGTCAGGCTAAGATATACAAAGATTATGCAGCATTATTTCCGATATAATGGATAATGAATAACTTGACAAATATCATTCCCAATTTTATTACTAATAATGTCTCACTCTAATATTATTCGTACTTCATATATATTCTTTCTTTATATCGATATAGGAAATGCACAAGCCAGTGTATGTAAGTCTATTTCTAATGACTTCATTGATAATGTTAGTACCATTAGCCAATACCAACAATATTTTTTCAAATGTAATGGCTCAACTCCCAGTAACATCGACACCATCAACAGGAAGTTTGAGTGTGGGTAAAGCTGTTTTCTGTCAACATCCAGATGAGAAGGGCGCATCTATAGCTGCGTGTCAAGATATGGTAGGTCAAGGAGTCGCAGATCCAATACTGCCAAATGACTTTCTTATTACGGTTACCGGTAACAATCCAAATCCATCTCAATTTCTTCCTCCTTATAATACTTATGTCAACGTTACATTGGGCCCAGGCAATTATACAGTTTCAGAAATGGCAAATTCATTTGTTGCAAATAGGATAATGCAGATAGAGAACAACAGAGGAGTGCATATAAGTCAGTCTATCATATTCACAGAAGATTGTACTCGAGATCCCAATAATCGACTTGCGGCAACAGGAACAATTGCTGAAGGAGATGTACAAAAATGTGGGATATTCAACGCCTTTACAGCAAGTTCACAATAATGATGTTTAAAATATCTAGCACATCACATAAACAATAAGCGTCTTTATGGAAAAGAACTAAAAACATAATTTCATTTTTTTACTAATAATAGACAATGTTCAACAACTGAAGCCACTAGTCCTGATTTAGAATGATGGACTATAGAAACGTGCGGCAATGGAGAACAAACTTGTCTAAGTCCAAGTGGTGCTAGATGTTGGGCTAATGAGGCAGCAGAGAAACTAGCATGTGATGATATGGTAGCGAAAGGATACAGAGGAGGAGGAGAGGATTAGTAAGTAAGCAAGTGAATTTATTTCTCTTCTTTTCTTTATCTTCTATTTATCTATCTATCTAATTAACTAACTAAAATGACAATAATAATGATGCTGCATAATGCATACATGCGTATATACTCATACTGCACCAGTCTATACTAATG
>JBKPPX010000166.1:0-3239 GCA_046733815.1 Thermoproteota archaeon
ACTCAAATACTACTATCAGTACCTCAACAAGAAGCAGCAGCACAGAATATTACTATGGCTAATCAGACAATACCACCGACGGAAAACCAAACTATGACAAATCAAAGACAAGGCGGAGGAGCAACCGTCGCTGCAACAGCCAACCTGACACAAGCAGATTTTGTGTCAGTAATAGATAATCTAAATTCAGCAAGTAAAGCGCTACAGGCCAACGACACGACTGAAGCATATGATGCAGTGAATTTTGTTGAAAATGAATTGTTTGAAATTGCTACTGACCAAGGAGAGCAAAATATGATACATTAATACAGATATTCAAACCGCTACAAGATAGTGTTGATAGTGCAGGAGATGCATTAAAGAATAACGATACAACCCTATAAGCTTTGAATACTATAATTGTAAAATCTTAAATGTGCTTAAACTTCAAGCATTACGAAGTGTTACTATGAGAAGAAAGTAGATGGTAATAAAGGAATATAGATGAAAGCAAATGGTATTAGAAAGAATCGTTCCCTTTTAAGTATCAATTATCTATATTATAAGAAAGATATTGCAAATCACAGAAGATAGAAAAAAGCAGGTAATAGATCTATATTTCAACCAGCACAAGACCTACGCAGAAATTGCACAAATAATGTGTACTGCTATGATATTAGAAGAAGCGAAAAGCCTTAAAATGGGTTAACTGCAGAATTGACAAATAGAGTTGTAGCCAGCAACCATAGCTAGCTATTACGGAATCATCGTTACCACAACCACCACAAATTATAACAGTAGAAAAAAACTATATTCCTTTGGCTATTATAATCAACTATAGATATTATCTATCTTTGCTTTCTACGTTAAATAGGCATATATCTTGCCTTTATTAATCAAATCAATGTCATTTACGGCTACTATCTGATATCATTTTCTTTAATTCAGTATTGCTAAGACCACATTCTCTGCATTTGTAAATCACTGTCTTTTCTAATTCCTTTTCCAACAACATATCACCGCCACAACAAGCACATTTCATATAAACTATATTTTTATATTTACCTATTCAAAGCTTTTCTTAATACACCTTTTGCAAATTTACCCATTAGGACCTGATTAACTAATACTTTATTCTGGCATTAATGCATGACAGAATTCAAAATGTAAATACCATCTTCTTTTCTAATATCCTTTTGCATAATCTACATATTACTTTTTCAAATCACTATTAATATGAATGGAGAATAACAAAACGTACATAACTTAATAATTTCAATAGATAAAATATTATCAATCGCAGTATATATTTTATTTTGATAGAAATACTTTCGACTATGTCATATAGCAAGAATTTCAATTTCATCATAGGCATCTTTGACTGCCATAAGAAAAAAAGTATCCTCATAAATTAAAAGCCAGTCTTTCTGTCCTATTATGGGCAGCTTTCTGACTAAGATTTTATTGTCTTCTTTAATCTTTGTTATTAGATATGCAAATCTTGGGTTTTTACCTTTTATATTGAAAAGATCCTCTTGTAGCTCAATACCTGGCCGTCCACCTTGGATGTTAATATTATTTATATCTCCATATCTATTCTCTATCTTTGCTGTAACATAACTCTGGCCAATGTTAAACTGTTCAATATTTATCATGACTTTGGAATAGGGAGATGTTGTTTCAGGTAGCTCATCATATAGAATCTCTGATAATTTATCAAAAAACAACATCCAATAGCAATTTCAAAATAGCTTAATATTTAATATATAGGTATAGATAGTAGCATCCAAAGCGAGATTAATCAATTGAATCATGTTACAGTGGCTAAGTTTGGCGGTAGTGCCCTTGGATTAGACGGTGTCCTAATTCCGAAAATTATAGATCGGATAAAGCAAATGAAGCAGGAATCTAAGATTGTTGCTGTTTTCTCTGCTCCTCTTATTAATTATGAAGAAAAAGTGGTTTCCATGACCGATGTTGCAATAAAAGTTGGAAGGAACTATGCCTCATCCAATCCAATAGAAATTGAAGTTTTACGAGAAGTTTATGAACGGATTGCTGCAGAGCATGTTATCCAAAAGTTTCATAATGAATTCTTTCAGCATCTTGATAACTTCTATCATCAGGTAATAATTTCATTAAAACAGGCAGCTGAGAATAAGCGTTTTGTTGATGTTACTAGATCTAGAACCCTTGCATACAGTGGTGAGGTTATAGTCTCTTATCTTATGGACTATGTAATGCGAAGCTATGGTATAAAGTCCGATCATGTGAATATCGAAAAATGGCCAATAATTACAGATGATAATTTTGAAGCTGCGAACTTTATGAGTGAAGAATCTAAACAAAACTTTAGTCATCTGATTAATTTGGTAGAGCAAAATGAAGTTGTGTCGATAGGTGGATTTATTGGTAAAACTGTTGATGGACTAGAAACAACGTATGAGCGAGGAGGTTCTGATAGAACAGCTGCAGATATTGCAATATTATTACATGGCCATTATAATATGAAAGTAGATTTTGAAAAAGATAATGCCGTGTTAAGTGCAGACCCAAAGATCGTAAAAGATGATCTCGAATACATAAAACATCTATCTTATAATGAAGCAAAGTTAGCAGGAATGTTTGGAATGAAGATTCTAGATCCCATAGCCATAAAAGAAATTGATGATAATGATCTTGATATTCCAATAGTTATAACAAATATGACAAATCCATCTAATATCACAATAATTCAGAGGACGCTACCAAATGCAGAAGATGGCAATTTAGTAAAAATTGTCACAGGAAAGAAGAACTGTGCAATTGTAAGAATGGAGAGTATTGCTGCCACCCATCTTATAGCATCACTTGAGAAAGATAAACAATATCATGATTTTATTAAATTATCTCCTTACAAAAGGGAGGACACTGAAATTACAAGATTACTTTTCCTTGATGCAGACTATGTAAGAAGACAAGAGCGCCATTTCAGAGCATATTATCCCAAGGTAGAGATTGTTTATGAAAGAGGTGTAGTTACTCTGATTGGAGATATGATGTGGCGTATCCCAAAAATTGCTTCTACTGCTAGCAGCACAGTTGGAGAACATAATATCAATATTCTTAATCTGGATGCTCAAGAAGAAACATCAAGAATTCTGATAGTTGTTGAAGATAAAGGTATCAACGTAGCCGATGCAGTAAAGGCAATTCATGCAAAGCGAAGCAAAATTCATGCTAGTAGTAGTATACGCTATGACTGAACGAAAAATATGGAT
>JBKPPX010000167.1:0-2244 GCA_046733815.1 Thermoproteota archaeon
TTGAGATATAGCATATTTTGTCATTTTCTAAAAATTTAACAAAATCCGATGGTCCAATACGCATAGGAATTGAATAAGGTATCATTGCTTCTACTGCACTTGTCTTACTTATTCTTTTGTCTTCAAGTCTTTCTTCGTCAAACAATGCGTTAGTCGTAGTGTAGAGTTAATTATATTTAAGATGCATAAAACGTACGTTCCATAATAGCAATTAAAGGTAAAAGTAATGATATAAGGAAATCAGTAGCTGTGTATGTATAAAATATATACTTAATAATTATGAATACTTTTCAGAACGAAAGATTAGTATTTGGGGTGTTTGTCCATTAATAAAACCAGGATCCTTCCATCCTGTTGACAAGTATACCTTTCCTGTATAATCGCCTTCTAATTGAAAACCTGTATCAACTATGATCGTTATCAATTCCTTGAACTTTATACTATCTTTTTCCAAATCAGTTAGTAGCTGCAGTGTTCCTCTGGCCGATAATTTTGATAGCATAATTGTAAGCAGAGATCTTAGAGATAATTTTTCTTCCATTGAGTTAAGTGGCCTAAAATTCTGAGGTAAAACCATAAGGAAATTATCAATTGACTTATCTATAATATTTGGTACCAGCTTATGTACATCACCCCAGAATGCAGAAGCATTTGGAGGATCAAGATCCGCAAACTTAGACTTTGCTCGCAGTACTTCACTCTGATCTTTTCCAATGCCGATAAAATACTCTGCCCAATTATTCATTGCAATGTTCTGTAGCATCTCACCCGTTCGCATTTCCAATTCTAGATTAATCCTGAGATACAAATTTCTCGCCTTGAGGATTGTTCTATTCAGCTGTGTGGAAGGATTGCCTTCATGGAAGAATTGGTATACTAAATTCCATCTTTGTCTAAAGATATCTGGAAAATGTCTCATGTGAATTAACTCTTTAAAGAGTTCGATCTCTGCAAAATCTGAAAAGAATGCATCAGTTCTAGAAACTGCTTCGAATTTAGGAAGATATAATTCATCATAAAGATTACTAACTCTATCCCATGCTCTAATAGGATCAGAACCCATATAAGTTACGGCAAGATCAGCTAGCCATAGAATTTCTGCAAGAAGTTTTATTTTAATGGAATTATATCCATCCTTATCAAGATGGCTGATCAATTGCTCGAACTTTTCCTGAGCTATTTTTTGTTTAAAATATGGGAAATCAGTGCGCCAGATTAATGCCTCTACAATCCTACTTTCATTAGGCTTCCATTCAACCTTGACATATTCTGGATGTGTTGTAGCAAATTCTAAAGGGGGCAATAACGGAGATTTATACTCTTGGAAATAATTTTCAAATTCTAATTTATTCATTGTAAAATATGCATCATGAATTCTTGTTTTAGATATCTCATTAATAGTTCTCTGGACTTTTGGACCTTTTGGCTGTTGTGTTTCGTTGTCTTCCGTATTTGTATATATTTGGTCAGGATCATAATCATGTAAAAGGCCTGCTACAAGAATTATTTCGTAATCTTTTGAATTGAAGCTGTGGCCATGAAATTCTTTGGGTAACATTTGCAAGCTTATGTAAGATACTTCCAAACTATGATGTAAGTTGTGATATTCACTTGAGCCTTCACCAATACCTTGTTTGGTATAAATGTTTTTTAAAAAACGAATAAGAATTTTAATATTTTCTATTCTGTTCTCAGATATTCCTTTCTGTATTGCAACTTGGATTATAGCAGCAACCAAATCATCGTCACTAATATTTGCAAGATTCTCATTTGTATCCTCAACGGTATGTTCTTTTGTTCCGGGAAAATACCGGATAACCTGTCTATATATAATTCGAACTGGCAGGCTTTTGTTAAGATAAATTCCCAGTGTAGTTGTTTTCCATGGATATTGGATTCGAGGTTTTTCGCGTTCTATAATTTCAGCTGCGGCTAATACGAGCTTTTTGTTAAGGTCTGCTATAAGTGAGCTTAATTCTAAATTATTTAAATCCAGTCTTCGTTTCTCATTGGCAAATCTAGCACGTTCAGTGTTAATTACTAGCCATTGAGGAATTTTTACTCTATAGCGATAGCGTCGCCGTAATTTGCGAGTAGATCGACTCCCAGCTAGTAATTCTTTGAAAGTAACGGCAACATTACGTCGACCTGAGGTAAAAGGAAGGTCACGGTCTCGCACTACTTGTAACATAATTTCTTTATTGCCGGTTTGAAGGCCAAGCAAAATATTCCAGTATTTTCCCT
>JBKPPX010000168.1:0-13357 GCA_046733815.1 Thermoproteota archaeon
CATATGTATCATTAAGATACCATTCTTAATCAATAGTAAGTATAACATCAAAACATTGTTCTTAGAGAGATGAATAGATAAGAAGAATAGGTTGCATACACCTTATAAGCTTTAGAACATAATATAAAATGTGAGCAGCGAAGATAAGAACAACGCTCAAAAGAAAATTCCAAATAAAAAGGGCGAAGAAACGACAAATAGAAATCCTGAGGATGTTGATGACAGTAACATTATAGTAATCAGTCCATCAGAGACTGGATCGAAGGCTTATGAAGCTGATCAGTCGTCATCGGGCAAAGTAGAATCAGTTTCTACTAAAGCCAAAGAAGCTGGATTGTCTCTTAGGGAACTTGTTTTAGCATTTGGTAGGAAAGCTAAATCTGCGACTGAATCGACATCCAAAGAAATAAAGTCAAAAGCAACTGATGTTACTACGCCAGATGTGAAGGATGTTCAAACCTTGGGAGCAAATGTAGACACAATAATCGCAGTGTTCGAAGATACTATGGATGAGATTCATAAGGAAGATTATGATGAGCAGGAAAAGTTGTTAGCAGGTTACAAAAAATATTTAGAATCACAGGCCAAAGTTGTTGATACAAGATTAAATTTGGCAAAAAGACTTAAACGAGGAGCTTGAACCTCAATAAAATACGTCATTAAGGGCTTCTCTGCTTAGTGGATGATATAATATAATAATAAATATGATAACCATTGACAGCATCTTATATTGTTACCCAATTTTATTGCAAATGAAACTTCATATTTAAAATTAAATAAAAAAAACTCTCCATTGAAAAGGTACAAGTATTGTCTTTACAGTGAGTGATTGATTATTTTAAATTTCAAATCCATTGTGTTATCAAGCACAAGAAATGATTCATTAATCAATGAAAGGTTTTAAAATATAAATAATTAGGTAAAACATTACTGTTTAATTTTATTAGTTTAGACATAGCAATAAGATATAATTAAAAAGAAAACAAGATGATTCTCTCTCTATTTTCTTCCTCTTTTACTTTATTGCTAAATAATAATATTCAGAGTATTTATGATTAAATATCAACAAGCAGATTGTAAAATAGACAAAGGAAATAGAAAGTTATTTCAAAAGCTCTGATAATTGGAATAGCAGCAGTAGCAATTTGTGATAACTGCTTAGATTATTAGCATTAGAATTATTATTCTTATTATTATTATCAATATAATGCATTTTCAGATCATAATTACAACTACGATTATTACCACTTTTATCAAGACAATGACAAAAGAAGGTCTAGCTAACCAATGATAGAATTAATAAAATGATAGTATAAAGATTGAATAATAAAATGGTATTTTCTAGATGAGTTGTATTTATATACATTCATTGATGTTTGAATAAGAAAGAGTAATGTATCGCTGCTTTTTTATTATAGATATGCAGGCAAAACAGAGAAAACGATTATTAATTTATGCAGGCATAGGGTTTATTATTAGCGGCATAGTCTCTATATTTTTGATATACAAATTATGGTATTAATAAGTTCACATATTCCTTTGAAAACTTTATTATACGAACTCTATCCCTTAAAATGACAACTAAATTTCTTAAAAATTCACAAAAGTATGCAAAATATAAAGGTATTGTAGTGACTTAATGAAGTTCTAAGTTATAGGAAATTATGGATACTGATAATAAAAAAACCAACAAGATTGACACCCAACTAATTAAAAAGATAGGGTGAATGCAACAAAGGAAAAGGGTAGATAGATTGCTCATCTCACCTCATCCTAATCTAAAGTTATAAATATTACAATGACTTGTGCTTCTTCTTCTGCAGAACACCGGTTATATTAAGGAGAAGGAACAATACAGACAAAAATAGTATAAAATGCAGAAGTAATTGACCACATGAGGTTAAGAGTTAATTGTTGCCTTGAACTAATATTATTATATTTTTCTCTCTGTAGACTTTAAATATCTACAATAATAAAAGTAAATCAAAAATATTTTTATATATCTATTTGTTTTTAAAATTGTTTAAATTTAACTTTATTCTATTTAGTCATATTGGAAGTTCAAAATAGCAAAAGCTGCAATTCTCGTGTTCATGCTTATAAGAATGGCAAAACGATGGAGGATTGCAGACAACAAGCAAAAAAAACCACAGAATTACTATCAGAAGAAATATCAAATAGAGGCGAGGTTTCCTGGACAAGAATACTAGAAGAAACAGAGTATGATGAGTTAATTTACAAATTAACTTTAAAATATCTACGACAAAAAGGATATGACATTGGCAATAATAAAATTCCAAGAGTTAAGTAACGTTTTACGTGATATAATAGACTACTAATAATAATACAGAAACTTCTTAATTGTAAAATAATCAAATTTTTATATACATTATAAAATTGTACCTTTTAATCAAGTCAGATAGTCTAGTGGATTAACAAAACCATCTTTATACTTCCTTATTCAGTTAGACGTAGATTTTATTTCGTGAATCTAAGCAAGTAACAGGATATAACAGAAAGTAATAATGTGCAATACTGCTGTTTCTGTACGGAATCATTGTCTTTATTTTGCTTTAGTTTTGAGTCAGTATTTCTAATATCGAATATCTAATATTGTATACATATATTAAATAATGATCAATGACTATGAAAATTAAATATACCTTTGTTGATGATAATAAAGAAGAGAAAGAGGAGAAGTCACCACTTACTCTTAATGATATAGCACCACGCTGGGCCAAAAGATTAGAACAAAAGAAGCTGCCATTTCCGTTATCCTTAACATGGTTAAAGTGGTATTTTGAACTTGATTCTCCTTCTAAATGTATAGTGGGAGAAGCGTATGGTTATTCAGCATCATATGAAAAAAGGTGCAAAGAATGTGATATGCTTGGTTGGCAATTTGGACACTCTTTTTTGATAAACTCAAGATCAGGACTACAAAGAGACGTCAAGGTATTTGTCGAACATTGGAATGAAAAACATAATATATATACGCACAGGGAGACAGAGGCACAGGACTGCTATAGAGAATCAAGATTATTAACTCAATTAATCTTTCAAAATAAATAATGATAGTTGACTCCCATTAGTCTATCATATTTAAATTGTTAAGATAAGTTAATTTTAAATTTCCAAGATATAATGAACTAGCATTAAGATCCTTTCTTTAGTGAAATCATTGTTTCTGCAACCGTATCTGTGATATAAAGTACTTGGGAAATAGAAACTCATCCATAAAAGTAAAGATACTATGACATGAAACTTATCGATTAAGGTCTTGATAAGAAATCCTGCACTAATAAATGAACTAAATAGTATAATTCATCCGATAGGATTTAGCTCTTACTTCTGAAAAGAAATTCTTATGACGATGTCTTTTATAAGTAACAATTAATGGTTGAAGTTGGTATAGCCGAATATTTCAGCATCGGAGAAGCACTTGGAATAATTGGTACGATGTTTATAGTTCTGTACTTCTCCAGAAAGCAAATGCACAGCCTATCAGTAGATATTGAAACAAAAGTTCTCAATGATTTGGATGAAAGAATACATGGACTTACCCAGATAGCAGTTGAGCGACCAGAGCTAATAAAGTTAGTAAGCAATGTTGAATCAGACTGGTCAGCAGAGGTGGCATACACTTATCATATTTTGTACACCTTTGCACATGTGTTTCATATGCGCCAAAGAAAAGTAGTAAGCGACAACGAATGGACTGGATGGTTGCGGTTGATGAGAAGTTCTTTTAATCAAGGCAAGATAAGCGAATATTGGAAGAGCAATCTAGAACTAGAGAATTGGTTTGATCCTGCATTCCAGGAATTCATCAATAAAGAATTAACTCCTGTGGTTAAAAAATAATTTGTAAGATTAATTACAACATCAATATTGGAGTAAGCAGGCTTTTTCTTGGCTTTTTTATTCTTGTTGTAGTTAATACCACTCACTCAGTTGGCATCATAATAAGTAATGATAACGATCTGGTTCTAGTAGTATAATCGCGAAAAAAGCTATTCAGTCCGAGGATCATAATAATTTTTGTTGTTATTGTTGTGCTGTTGTTGTTAGTGTTGTTGTTACTATAACACAGTAATTACAGCACAATTATAATTATTAGGTAGATTATAATTTTTTAACCGCGTATGTGTATCTAAACAGACAGAAAAAAATATAAGCGAAGAAAGCAGAAGTATAAACTAATGGAAATAATAAATGGTCAAACATAGTAGAATCATCTATTGAGAAGGTTAATAGCTACCTTTAGTACATTCTTCCTACTAGTCTGTCATACGCACACGATGAGAAGAAGATAAGCCTTGTTGAGGTTTACCAAAATAACTTAACGACCATTGATAAGGACGGAATGGATAAGTTTGGCTGGTTACCTCAGCAAGACTTCTTTCTCTCTCGTGTTATACCTAATATACTATGATCATAAAACAATAAATATTCAGGATAAGAATTATGGATGGATTTAGTAAAAATGGCATGTTGTAAAATCAATCAAACTGTCTACATGACTATCCTTCAACTAATTTTCATAATACTTTAAGAAAGTCTCTGTAATAAAATTGATATCATGTACAGATTTTGCCATACGTGCAATCCTAACACAACTTCTAATATCTCCAGACTTTATCCTTTTCCATACTGCATCAGCTGTAGCCTTAGCAATTTCTTCATCAATATTCTGACGCTTAAGTAATTTCACAGTAATCTCATAAAATTGCGCATATGTATATGGTTTGAATTTTATTGGAAAGAACCTAGATTTTAGGGGTCGTGTAATATTTGTTATGTTATTACTACTTGCGAAAACCCATGTTTTTATCTGTGTTGTTCTTGTCTTTCCATGTTTTGTTTCTGAAACTATTCCTGTCTCCATTAGATTAAGCAAGAAGGTTTGGTCGTTAGTTGACATTTTATCAATTTCATCTATTAATAGATACTTTGGTTCATTACTAAAAATGTAATCAATCATCCCTGCTTTTGTACTGTTGCCACCATCTGTAAAGTAAGAATTTTGTAGTTTTGTTAGAGTTCTCATAAATACTGTTTTAGCTGATGCTGGCGGGCCAATAAGCAGTATGTGAACTGGATCATCTGCATTTATAGCCATTCTAAATAATCTTTTGATATCATCATAACCAATAATATCTTCGAAAAGTTCGTCTTTTTCTTCTTCTTGTTGTTGTTGTTGTTTTTCTATTGGTGGTAGTAGTTTATTGTTTTTGCTGCTACTACTACTATTATTAGTGGTAAATATATCTACTGTATCTAAGGTATTAGTAGTAGTAATAATAATCATTTCTTTAGTTTTAAAAAACCATTTGCGCAAATTCATTTTTGTCTTACCATTTGTACATTTAACAAAAAAATAAAAGAAATAGACTGCTGACTATCGATTCTATTAACAAAAAACAAGAATAGATTGACTAATACACCGAGTTATTCTCTCTTTACCAGTATATAGTGTGGTATATTAGATATTGTTGCAGGATATGATGTTTTATATTCCCATCCTAGAGATAGTAACTTCTTTGCTTGTTCAACGTCTGTAACTGTAGCTATATCTACGATTCGTCTACGTTTGAATATGGTAGTAGATTTATTTTCATTATGAGCAGCTGCTGCAGTTGCATGATCATTATTGTTATCATTACTGTTCTGGACGACAAATTTATGCTTGTGCTCAAGACCATTTTCATCTATCAGTTTCCATCTATTTTTTCCTGTTACAGAATCTTCTCCTATTTTTTCAAAGCCAATTAGCTGATTAGGAAATCCTGCTGCCTTACATTTGTTGCATTCTTGCATCTTTTTTTGTTGTTGCTGCGGTTTGGATGCTTCCGCTTGAATGTATGTTGTTGACATAGGGATTAAATCTTTAACAAAATCTCCTAATAACATATGATGAACTGTAAGGAGAGGGAGGGGAGAGACGAGAGGAGTGGACTTGTAATCCTATTCTAATATGTTCAACGTTCTCTATTTCCATCATTCATAAATATTGCTAGAAGAGTAAATGGTATTGATACAATAACTGTTATGGTAATTAGTGCTCTTAAAGAAGTTTCATCGATAGGATATCCCCAAGCAGGCAAGAATGGAATAGGAAAAATGATTACAATCCAGATTGCTCCAAGTAAAAGAAGCATTTTCCATCTCTCTTTAAGTCTAGAACGCAACAGCATTGCTTTTGGTTTTATATCTATTATTAAGGATAAATTGTTTTTGGTGCAAGTTACTTTCTAAGTGGATAAGTGGATTATCAAAAGACGAAGGTATGTCAAATAGAAATACCATTCATAAAATTGAAGTTGTATCAATCTAAGAAATCTATCTTTTCTTTTCATACCTTTAGCTATGTTAATGGTTTTTGAAGCGAAGACTCGATGATTACATATGAAGAGACCAGCATTTTTTGGTTCTGTTGATTATTCGGCCATCCATTTCAGATAGTATCTTATCTTCTGTTCTCTATTAAAGAGCCGGTCGGCTGTAGATAATAATCTTCGACTAGCTGGCTGGCACGTCTATAATACCTCCACTAGTGCCAATATTTATATCAAAAATTGACGTTTGATATACATTGAGAGTTATACAGGCTATTCCAAGTATGCCGAAACCTGTCTCTGAGACAGAAGTTAACAACTTTCTTGAAAGTAAACTTAACATACAGATTGCCACTATTGACGAAGAAGGATATCCTATAATTCAACCTGTCTGGTTCGTTTATGACAAAGAATCTGACAAGATATACGCAGGCACATCAAAAATGACAAAGAAGGTTCATAATATTAAGAGAAATCCTGACAAGATATACTTTTGTATTGACGAGGAGAACTATCCATACAAGGGAGTGAAGGGCAGAGGGGTAGCGAGAATATCGGAAGATATACAGAAGAATTTGCCAATCATAGAAAAGATAAACATGAAGTATCTGGGTACTCTTGAACACCCTCTTGCCAAGATGTTAATGGAAAATACTAGAAATGGGATTGAGGTTGTAATTGAAATTACACCAAAATTCTTCTCAGCATGGGACTTTAGCAAGGCTATGTAGTTCAGGATTGATTGATTGGGTGTATTAGTTCTTCACCACTGCCCAAAATTGAACACCCAAAAATAGTAGCAAGATTCAGTATATGACTTCTTTCTACTGATTGTAGTACTCTCTTCAGTTGGTCCTAAATGAATAGTGAAAGTATTTCTTTAGTCTAAATAAGCGATATGCCCTGAGTTGCAGCAGGAGAAAATGAACAAAAATAATAAATGCCTCCACAAAGATACAGGGTTATTCAATCTTTTTTATTTTATCTCACCAACAAAACCCGAATAACAATTTAGAACAACATTAGATTGAACAGTACCGAAATTATTAGTAGCAAATACGCATATAATACTAATAACAACTAAGTAGTATGTTGTATAAATAGAGAGAGAATAACAAGAAAGACAATCTGGACGTTACTTCCCGTAAAGACAAGATTTTTTAATTGAAACTAAAATTTTTATTCTTCCTCCTCTTCTTCTTTTCTTTCGATTTCTAATTCATTGACAGTAAACCCTTGTTCTTTTGCAGAACTTAATATTGGAGTGAGCTTTTGTATAATCTCAGATATGTCGGTTGATTCAGTAGTCATTTCAATTTCTATTTCCATACTTAAGTCTTTAAGACTATATTACATATAATTATTAATGAAGATACTTACTTTAGGGATTTCAAGTGCAGATAAAACATTATAATGGTTTTAAATTCGTCTTGATGAATTGAACTAACTATTAATAATTTGGGAGTACTATGGAACTGTCTCAGCTCTTAGTTCATCACCTCTTGTTATTCCACGTTTATCTTTCTCTGCTTGCAAAGCTTGAGGTGATAAGGTTTGGGCATGACAGCTGCACTCACATTGGTATCGATTATTGTTAGCCTCATCATAGAATTGAACATTGCAGTTATTATGATCTGCTTTTTCGCAATTCTTAGAAATCATATCGTTACTTATTAACAAAAGTTCATTTCATTTGAATCTATGCATTCTATATATTGAGGAATACACATTTAGAGCCTTACATATCATAATCTGTGATAGTTAGTAATTAGGAATCATGTAGTTAGTAAGCCCGTGGTTTCAGCAGCAGAGTGATATCACTTCAAAAAATGGATTTTGGATAAATAAATGAATAATAATTTAAAGTTTATAAAATATTATAAAAGAATGAAGCTGTAGGATCAGGTTCCTGTATGTATAAAGTTCTATTGTTTGTTTTATTGTTATTTAGCTTTTTTGCTTATGTCATTCTATCTAATGTATCTATCTTGGTAGAGCTTTATTTCATAGCACTCATATAACATTCATACAGCCTTTCAACATAATCCCGAAGGGATATATCTTGGTAATACTTGTTGAATTTGTGTCTAATTATAGATGTCCAAATTGTAATTCTCTGAATTCTGTTGATGTTAACAAGATATACAATGGACGGCTAATGTTCGTCTGCTCTAAATGTAATCTTTGTGGCGTTGTTCCATCTTTTGCCAATCAAGATGAAGCATATTTGGAATTTCTAGATATGTATGATAATGGGCAGCTTGCTAAAACACAAGATTTAGAATCATTAGTAGAACAGGAAAGACTCTTGCGTCCACTATCTGAGGTAGACTCTTTGCTTTATCGCAACAATGCAAAAGAAAATGAATTACTTAGAGCAACAATATATTCTAGAAAAGATTATGTCGTTGACTTTAAAGTAATTCAGGAACCAAGCCCTGAAATTGGAAGTGAACTTGCAGTTCTTCCCATAGAAGAAGACATTATTAATGCTCTATCTGCACGAAGCATCAAAACGCTTTATAAATTCCAAGAAGAATCAATTAAACGAATTTTACTTGGAAAAGATGTTGTCATTGTTGCACCAACTGCTTCTGGCAAGACCGAGGCCTTCTGTATCCCCATAGTACAAAAAATTTCTGAAGAAATATCACATTTTTCATCTCTACGGCCTAAGATAAGAGGAAAAGTATTTGCTATTTTTGTATATCCAACTAAAGCTCTTGCAAGGGATCAATTACCAAAGATAAGACATATTGCAGAACCTTTAGGAATAAATGTAAATATATTTGATGGAGATACGGCAAAAGCTGAAAGAGACACAATAATAACTAACTTAGTCCCTGAAATCATTATTACAAATTTTGATGTGATTCACTACCATTTACTTAATAGAACAAAGTTTTCCCGTCTAATCAAAACGGCTAAATTTTTAGTTGTTGATGAAGCCCATGTTTATACTGGAGTTTTTGGAGCAAATATCCATCATGTTATAAAAAGACTTGAAAGGTTGGTTACATCGATAACTAAGGATAAACTTCAGATAATTGCTGCTTCTGCTACTTTGCCAAACGCAGAAGAATTCTGTAAGCCATTATTTGGAAGAGAAATGGATATTATACGAGGCAGAGGCAGAAAAGGCAAAATTAACTTTGTTCTTTTGTTCCCATCATTTCATTCACAAAGGTCTTTAATGGTTGAGTTATTAAAACAAACTACTACAAGAAATCACAAGACAATTGCCTTTAGTAAATCACATTTAGGTTCAGAACTTTTAGCGTTTTATTCATCCAAACAAGGAATACCAATAAGAGTACATAGAGCTGGTTTGCTAGCAATGGAACGTAAGTCAGTTGAAGACTCATTTAAGAGCGGTAAAATAATGGCAATTTCTGCAACTCCAACCTTAGAGCTTGGCATAGATATTGGAGATGTAGATGCTATTATATCAGATATTGTACCTGTTAACAGGCTGATTCAAAGACTAGGAAGAGCAGCAAGAAGTGGTCAAGAAGGATATGCATTTCTTGCATTGGGTAACGATCCTATAAGTCAGTATTACAAACTACATCCAGACGATTACCTGGAAGATCAAGAACTTGCATATACTGATCCTACCAATCCATTTGTAGAAGAATACCAAATTCTTGCAATGGCCTGTGATAGACCCATTTCTGTGTCTGAATCATCTCCTATGTGGAATACTATTCAAAAACTTATTTCAAAAGATTTACTTCAATTGTCAAATGGAAAGTTTATACCTAATTTTAAGAAGGCAATGGATGTCCTCAGAGACTTTAGTATCAGAGGAATAGGAACTCGTGTTGACATAATACATAATGGAAAATTAGTTGGTGAACGCCAAATGCCACAGGCAATAGAAGAACTCCACGATAATGCAATATACTTCTTAGCTGGAAGAAGGTATCAAGTCCAAAAGCTACATTTTGACAACAAAAACCAAAAAGATCAACAACTAGGAGCAGGACGACGACGACACCAACAATCTATGCCTTATTCTGAATTAAGGGCTATTCCCAATGACTATCCATACTATACAAAGGCAATAGTTGATGAGTGGCCAACTATTCTGGAAACTTATGAACAAAAGAAAACATATGGCTTAGAAGTTAAGTATTGTTCTTTAAAAATCCAAAAGAAAGTAATAGGATACTCAAATATCGAAATTGGCAAGGAGGTCATGCAAGGAACAAAAGTAATGCTTGAAAATCCTATAGAATTTGAATTTGTTACAAAGGGATTAGTTTTTAGAGCACCCATCCCTGACCACGCTTTAAAGACTGCAGATGATGAGCAATATGTAGAAATGAGCGGGTATCATGCTTCAGAGCATGTCTTAATAGAGGGAAGCTCAATGGTAACTGGAGGAGCATCACAGGATCTAGGTGGAATATCACTTGGATCCTCAGGTTTAATTTTTATTTATGACGGGAGCGTGGGTGGAAATGGTGCCAGCAGAGCATTATATGATAAATTTGATAAAGCAATGATAAGAGCATTAAGAATATTATCTGAATGTCCATGCAAAAGCGAAAGTGGCTGTCCTAGATGCACATACTCGTATAGATGTGGAAATAATAACGAATACTTGCACAAACATGCAGCAATTGAAGTATTAAATAGGGTTGTAGATGGAGAGCAAACACAGATAGGAGATATAACTACTACTATAGATAGACCTCTTGTTTGATAATAAGATTTTTCTTTTTTAATCTATTATTACATATCTTTATTTTCTAACCAATTTCCTATTTCTAAAATGTTTTTTGTTATGCGACAACTCTATACCAAATAATGAGGATGAGAAGATAAGAAAAGCTACTGCTGATGTATAATGTATATGTGTTTTTATAAGATATTTAGACAAATAAATTAAAATTAAGTTATTCCTCATAAGTGAGAGGCTTCATTGCTGCTACTAGTATGACAGATAAACGCTCTGATTCTTTCCCTTATTCTTTCTTATACTAAGATAAGACGCATGTATGTATCTGTTAAATCTACCTATCACTTAGCTTTAGCTGTTACAACAGATATATCTCTCTATAGCAGTAGATTATCAGGTCAGAATTCTGATATTTAGAATTTTGAGCTTAACAAACCAACAACAATAACAACGATTACCCTGTTGCTGGTAAACCAGCACATAAAGTAGTATACGCTTATAAAAATAAAACAATGAACAATCCAAAACAATATAGGTACTTATTATGAAGAGTGATAAAATATATCTCATTACATATACTTAAAAAAAAGAAAATATGACAATTATATGCCAACTATACAAAAGACTATTTGATTCATACTGCTAAGTTATAGAATTATTATTCTCATTATTGCTTTGCCTCTTGAAGAACATGTAAACGACTATTCCAGGTATAGCAGCTAGGATAGGAATAAGAACCGCTATCCAACCAATAAAGGGAATTTCGCTAGACTTTACTACTGAAATATCAAAATTAGCTATTAGTGGATTGACTTTGTATTTTGCATCTCCATTTATTCTAGCTTGTAATGTTACCACATAATCACCAACTTTTTGAAATGTATAGGGAAAGGCGATGTCCCCAAATTCATAGAATCTGTATGGAATTTGTTCAATCACATTTTCCGAGCTTTTCTCCTTTATAATTAAGGATACAAATACATTGTAAACATCTGTCTTATTTTCTGTAAGACTGAAATTAAGTCGTGTAGAATTATCGTTGGTCAATGGGATATTAGGATATGGTAGAAAGACTATCTGATAATTATCAATATTCTTTGTAATAGTATTCGGCGTATCTATAAATATGTGAGCATATGCAAAAGGATTTTTTTCTTGATAAGAAATAAGATTAGTAACAGTAATATCAGAAAGTAAAAAAATAGCCGCAATAAATACAATAAAAAAGAGATAATGACTATACATTAAACCAAACCTTATAGTCAGTTTTGTTGATTTCTTCTTACTATATTTATTGATATAGATATACATCATTCTTTATTTCCTTATCAAGTAATAACAGATAGTGATCATATTATTAGATTATGTATGATAATAACAACTACACTGTTAACGGGAAAAAGGAGATGTAATTTTCTTGTTAACATCATCTATTGATTTTAGGTTATGCTACTTAATACTACATATACATGTTATCTATTTTAATTGCGTTTGCATTGACCATTTTTGCATCCATTGCAGTAGATAAATGACAGATTCAGCAAGTTCCTGTCCTTTGTTTGTAAGTCTATACTCAACCCTTGGAGGAATCTCATTATATCTTTGTCTCTCCAATATTCTACTCTTTTCCAACTCTTTAAGCCTGTTGGATAATGTTCTTGTGCTAAAGCCTTTCATGGATTGTTTAAATTGTTTATATCTTACAGGATTTGTAGTACAACACAATGGAATTAGTATTTCAAGTGTTCCTCTTTTTGTAATCAATTTTCTCAATTTTGCCGTTTCTTTCATAAGTTTATCTACATCATATCCATTGAAAGCACAAACTTCTTGTTGTGGTTGTATTATGGGTAATAATGGTTCATTTTTCAATGTTCTATTAGTTTCCATAATTGCGCTTACTTTACCTGTTTACCCTTGATAATTTAAATAGTTTTATTTGTAAAACATTGACATGCAAGAAGTAACAGGTGATATAAAAGAAAAAGTAAAAGAAAGATATGGCAAAATTGCATTAACAGGAAATTCTGATTGTTGTTGTTTGCCTAGAGAATGCAATGACCAAGGAAGTTCACCAATACAGGCTGCAACAGTTATTGGTTATGATACTAAAGAGTTAGAATCTATTCCTATACCCTCAATACTTGGAGTTGGGTGTGGAGCACCGGTAAATTATGCTAAACTTAGAGAAGGCGAAACTGTTGTTGATTTAGGTTCTGGTGCAGGAATTGATGTATTTTTGTCAGCAAATAGAGTTAAAGAATCTGGAAAAGTAATAGGCATCGATATGACTGATGAGATGCTGGAGAAAGCCAGAGGGAATGCAAAAGAC
>JBKPPX010000169.1:0-4928 GCA_046733815.1 Thermoproteota archaeon
TATTACTATCGAGGATATGCTTGCAGAAGGCACCAACTTGCTTCAAGATGGGTAACAAAGGGAACACATAAAGGAGATTTGATGGCTGCAAAGCCTACAGGTAACAAGATTAGTGTTAGCGAGACAGCTGTTTTTCGCGTGAAGGATGGTAAGGTTGTAGAGGCATGGGCTAATCGTGACGACTTAGGTTTCTTGCAGCAGATTGGTCTTCTTCCGCCTCTCGGCTCCTAGTCCTCGTCCTACTACAAGTGAGGAGATCTTCTGCTTCTTCCCTTGGCCCTTAAATAAAACCATGAGCCCAGAGGGTTCCAACAGAAAAACCTTCAAAATTGGGACTCAATGAATCGCCGGCGCAGAATGAAAATTGTGTATGGCTTTTTCATATAGGTAGTATATTAGTTATTGATTATTGTGCTTGGTAAATGGTGAAAATTTCTCCACAGCATTGACAATAAGCCCATAGCTCTCAGGAATTATTAAATGAAGCAGCCACATCAGAAGAATCAAATGAATGATGATAATAATTATTCATGGGATGCCCGGACTTATGATAAGGTTTCAAGTAATGTGCAGGTAGAATGGGGCCGCAAGCTGCTTGATAAAAGAAGGTGGATTGGAAATGAAATAGTTATGGATGCCGGAGCGGGGTCCGGTAACCTGACCAAGATTCTGGCTGACAAAGTGCCACAGGGACATGTTTACGCGGTTGATGCTGACTCTAATATGGTTCAACAGGCGAAGTCAAATTTGTCTAGTTGCAGAAATGTGCAGGTCATTTACTCAAGCATGGACAAAGTGAGTCTTCCAACAGAAGTCGATGTGATTTTTTCTAATGCGGCCCTACATTGGATTCTTAATCAAGAAGGCGTTTTCTTGCACTTCTGGCAGCTGCTGAAACCAAACGGTGAACTTTTGATAGATTATGGAGGTCACGGTAATCTAGAGGGACCCTTATCCGTTATTTTCAAAATAATGCAGTCAGAGCAATTCAAGGAGCACTTTGCTAATTGGAAACAGTCATGGTACTTTCCAAAGCCGGATGAGACAGAGAGCTTGCTACAGAAAGTAGGATTCAAAGAGATCCAAGTTGATTTGTCAAGCCAGATTACATCTTTTCCTGATCGTCAGAGCTTTGCTACTTTTGTAAGAACAGTGATAATGAAGCCTTTCCTTGGTCATCTTCCTGATGCAAACAGGAAAGAACAATTTATCGATGCAGTCTTAAACGAGGTTGAAGGCCATGGCTGGCCATGGTCGCTGGAATTTATGCGGCTGACCATTTCCGCTAGAAAAATTTTAACATGATTTGCTACATTCCAGTAAACTATTCGGACAGAAATTCTTTCAATTAGGTGACAGCTGATCCTCGAGTACCTTCTGTCATTTAGCGCCATCATTTGCAGTGAAGAAAAGTGGTTATTAGCTAGATCGCTTTGCTAATAGCATTGAGTCCATTTTTTGAACATTTTTTTATATTTTTAGGCGGGCCCGTCGGGATTAGATTCTAGCATGTAATCGGGTTCTACTAACCAAGCTTTAGAGGTTATCTATAACCGTAATGGGGTTTGGATCCTTCGGATTGCTATGAGACGGTTTCATGGTCCAAAATAGATCTTGAAAAAGAGGTTATTAATTCGGTTTACCTCTAGCTTTTAATCTCTTCCGTAGTGGTTCGTTGATTACTTGTTTAGCATAGTGGCCAGCTTTAAGAGGTCGATTTTAAGAGGGACTTTCTTAACAATAAAGCACTTCTTTAACAAAATAATACACCTACTTGCTTTTCAGACCAAGTCACAAAGAAAGGTGCGGCGAGCGAAACACTGACTTTATCCTTTGTGTGGAACCTCAATCGGTACAGCGTAGTTCATTTGGTTCTTTTTCAGCTTCCTTATTTCCTCCCTGATTAGGGAGTGTCTGAGATCTGTAGAGACTAACATCTCTCGATTCAGGGATATGGTGACAGACTCGACTCCCTGAACGTTCTCCAGCGCGCGGGTTTTAGTTATCAAATCAGCCAAGGAGCTTGCTTTGCAAAGCACATATTTCATCGGAGGCTCGAGAGTATGGCGTATTTGGGCTGTCTCGCCCATTATTTTTCGTACGTCGTCCATGCTGACCTTTCCAGCAATCAACAGTGGATATATCAGCTCGCCTGAATCCGTCAAGGCACCGAGAATAGGATCAACAGATACCGTTTTAGTCTCCAAGAATCGATTAAGGCGCTTGCGTACAGTCTTTGGACTTAGCCTAGTGGTTTTCAAAATCTCACCAAATGGCACTTTGGGGTCGTCTACCAGAGCATCCATTATTGACAAGTCAGTAATGGTAAGCGGTGCTTGCCTTTTGCGCGGCTTGAAAGCTCGCCTTGAGGGGCTGACACCTAAGATTTTAGCAAGATTATCTGAAGCTTCACGCTCATTTTTAGTCCATAGCCGCAAGATCATTTGTCCGTCTATTTTCCAGACTAACCAAGATACATCTGGCGCTGCGAATGCTTTTAGTACAGTCTTACGCGAGTACTCACCATCGAAGAATAACAGGAGATCATCGCGGTCAAACACACTTGAATCTATTGATAGCATGAACCCTTGTAGGATTCCTTTGCTCTTTAAGCGATTGAGCCGGTCCCGAACTGAATGAGCAGACAGCGAGACTCTCCTCCCCAGTGACGCGTAGCTTTGGCGTGCATTGCTATATAGCGCTACAAGCAGCTGAAAGTCTTTCGAGTCCACTACTTGGTTTGCGCCCAGCTTGAATTTAAGTTTCCCTAAATCGGAAGGTGTACCTCACAAGAAAATAAATCCAATGCTTCTGAAGGAATGCCATGCAAAAGAATGAATCTTCTGCAAAAAGTGCAAAGGAAATCGTGATGGAGTATCTACAGGCTTTGGTGGAGCGCCGGGACTTTCAATCGGCCAGAAGTTACATAAGCGATAACATATCGTACATGTCGCCTCTTAATTCGTTTGATAGAGCTGAACCATACCTGAAATATAATGAACACCTGAACCTACCAAAATTTGACATCAAGAAGGTATTCGTGGATGGCCAAGATGTCTGCCTTCTATACGAATTGAATGTTGGCACGCCGCCAGCAACGTTGTTTGTATGTGGATGGTTTCACGTGAATGATGATGGGAAAATAAATTCATTAAGGCTGGCTTTCGATCCACGACCTTTCGTTCAGAGGTAAAAAATAGATAAGGACATGGAAAGTCTGTATGCGCATCCCATGATGGTGCATCAAATTGACAACAAGCAAGGCTCAAATGATGCTAGTCCAGTCACAGTTATCATAACAGGAAAAGCTAACAAGGGAAAGATCAGGGAATTTGAGGAATGGATGGGCACCATAATCCACGAAGCCATGAAGGTTGAAGGGCCCATCAGACTCTCAAGGCTTGAGATTCAGCAACGCTCTGCTGCTCTCCAGATCGAGAGGCACAGAGACCTGGTCGTGTGCTATGAGCCAGTTGCCGTCAATCTTCCGAAAGCACGTCGTCGACCGAAGCCAGAAATCGGTCCTGTTCCCATTCTTCAAGATGCCGCTTATCCGATTGAGGCTGTGCCCAAATGCGACATCATCACCCACGGTGATGGTGAGATCGCGAATCTCGTAACCGAGCGGATGCTGGTACATCGCAAAAGCGTCTACCCAGTTTTTCCTTTTTGCTTCTGCTCCCGCGTGCTGCAGCGGTGGTACGATGTCGAATGACACGATATCCGGAGCGTAAATCGACATCACACCCTCGAGATTCATGGCGCGAATCGCCTCAGCCAACTTGTCGATTCGCTGTCGAATGTCGGCTTCGTCAGTCGCTCGTTGTGTAGCCACCATTTCTTATTCTGTTGTCTCCATCCTCCAAACTGCTTGCACTGAATGCTCTATATAGGGAAACTTGAGGTTTCTATAACCAAACGAATTCTTGGTCATGAACATCACTCGAATTGCAATCTAATAAATCAGATATACAAAGAGCTACAGAACAATTGGAAAAAATTGGCTCATGCTAATGGTGACATTTCTACACTCATATCTCTCTCTCTACTCAGCTTCCTGTCAGGGTCTACCAACCAAGAGTATATGTCTTGCAAGATGTAATCGGGAATGGGACCAATTACTTCAATCCAACTATCCTCTCCCATATGTGTCAGAAGATGTCCATGACCTGGATATACTATTATAGTGTGGTCAGGATGGTTTAGATCCAGCAGTTTCTGCTCTAGCATGAACGCTTGCGCAGGCGGTTGTCCTAAATCATGTCCACCTTGAATTATCAGGATGCTAGAGGATGAGAGATTTCCAATTACACTTAAATTGTCAAGTTCTGCTATAGATCTCATCATAGGAGGACACCCCGCACCACCTAGATATGGGCATGATCTATCCTCAGTATCTACAAATATTGATTGAAATCTTTGCTCAAGGAAGCTCCTGAGTGTGGTGTCAATTTCTATTGCTTCTTCTTCGCCGCCGGTGCTGCTGTTCATTTCTCTTGTCTCTAATCCTCCTACAAATCGATAGTTGCCAGTGGTGTCATTTCTTACTACCAGTCTCTTGCCTGGAAGCAGAGGCTCATAAGTCCAATAGGGTGTATTCTCAGTTGCTGCAACCTCGGATAGAGATATAAGGCCATCATGGTTTGTGTCCAAGACTTCATTGGTGAATTGCAGAGTAGTGTTTACCATTTGCGTATGTATAATATCGCCTAGTTTTTCAGCTCCAGTAGATAGCAGCAAGACATTCTTTACAAATGGATTGGCAGCAGCTACTCTTGTTGCGATCCATGATCCTTGGCTCCCACCTAATACTGAAACGTTGTCTTTATCTACTTCTGGCTGGTCGACCAAAGTATGCAGAGCCTTGTTTGCATCGCTGATCAGGTCATCCATTGTCTGGTTATACCACATGTCAGGGTCTTCTATAG
>JBKPPX010000170.1:0-4534 GCA_046733815.1 Thermoproteota archaeon
CGGACAGGTGTACCTTGCAAAATATAAAGGTAAGGACGTTATCGTCAAGATAAGCAGACCAAATATTGAACAAATAATAGAAAAAGACATATTTTTTCTAAAGAAAATCCTTCCTATAGCGACACGCTTTATTGACCCTAACCTGCGTTTTTCAGCAGAAGGTATGCTATCACAATTTATCGAAACAATTCATGAAGAAATGGATTATAGAATAGAAGCTGATAATCTCATAGCAATCAAAAAAAACCTCAGAAACGATAGGATGATCATTATTCCAAATGTAATCCAAGAGAGAACATCACAACATGTACTTACTTTAGAATATATTCCAGGTATTAAAATTACCGATATCGAAAAACTCGAAGCTATGGGAATTGACAGAGAAAAATTAGTAATGAGAGTACACCATGTTTTCTTCAAAATGTTATTACGACATAGCATTTTTCATGCTGATCCGCATCCAGGCAATATTTCAGTAGCTCCTGATAGAGGTGGTGCAATAATTCTATATGATTTTGGAATGGTTGGAAGAATAGACAATGAGACTCGCATTATGTTGATCAGGCTATATCTTGGATTAGTCGAAAAAGACGCTGTCAGGACAGTCAATGTCCTAATGGATCTCAAGACATTAGAGCCAACAGTCAATCGTCATGTTGTCGAAAAAGCCCTAGAGATGAGTATCCAATCTCTACATGGAAAACAAGTAGATAGAATGGAAGTTAATGCATTAATGGAACTTGCCAACAAAACAATGACGCGATTTCCATTCAGGCTGCCAAAAAATCTGGCATTGTATATGCGGATGACATCAATACTTGAAGGCATATATCATCATCATAAGGTAAAGTTCCATTTTGTAAAAGTGCTAGCAAATTTGTTAGAGCAAGAGCAACTAATCAAAGAAGCTTATAAGGAAGAAATAAAAGAATCCATAAAGAGATTTACAAAAAATATCGAGGCATCTATCTATGTTGCACCATTGCTGAAATCCTATCTAGAAACACATCAACACTACTCCTACTATAACAATCCACAAAGAAATAACAATAATGTTCTTGCAGGAAGCATATTTGCATCAGCATTATTCCTAGGATCTGTAATAATGCTACCACATAGTCCTAGTTTATCTTATGGAGGTTTTATTGCATCTGCAATAACATTTGTAACCACAATAGTATGGAAAAAAAATCGATTTTAGGTTGTTGTTGTTGTATTGTAATGTAAGCTGTAAATATAAAGAGGTTTCGTCTTTGTTGTTTCTCTCTATGAATTTAATCATACTTAGCAATTAAGTTTGTCCATAATTGTAATTCTCTCTAGCACATTAGCTGTGTAAAGCTGAATTTAATGAAAAGGATAAGTTTCATGGGATCATATGGTATAGCTAGTGGGTGTACGTTATTAGATTCGCATTTTTGATTCTAAAAAAATATATAGAACAGCATAGTTCAATAGATCCTTTGCGTGATAAGACGTAGGGAATTTTATTTATCAAACCTTTAACCTTAACTATGGATTAGAAAAAGATTCTAACTGCTCATAGAATCTTTCTAACATTTTATTCAGTCCTAAAACACTCAGCAGATGTCTTTCAATATTACTTTGATAGGCCGTTTCTCTTTTTTGCATGTATAGAAATAGCCATATCAAATTGTGCTAACAGGTTTGTAGCGTCCATCATTAAATCTAGAATATTAACAGTCATCATCATATAGACTATGTAAAATTAAAGAACAATAGAAGATAGTACAAAAGAACACTAATCTGTTTCATAGGTTTTTATTATCCTTTGATAATCATCTTCTATTCTTACTATATCATTTTCATCAAATTTACCATATGATATCTCAAGGATAACGCAATCATCATTCAATGCCTTAACTCTATGTTTTGCTCCTTTTGGAATAACTACATTTTGCTCTTCCTTAACCTCAAGTATCTTACCATCTAATTCTACTTGAGCAGTGCCCTTTATTATTTTCCAAAATTCCCATCTTTCCTTATGATATTGAAGGCTAAGTCTAGAATTAGATTTTATATAAATTAGTTTGACCGTGGACAGTTGATTCTCATGAAATTTTTCAAATCTTCCCCAAGGACGATTCTCGCTATAAACATCCATCTATGTTTTTATTGTATCAAATAATTTAACAATTATGGTGTATTGTCCTGTATACAGTAATAATATTGACGATAATAATAACAATAATAAAATTAATCTAAGAACATATTATTATACGGCGTGGATAAGTCAGATAAATGTATTAAAATGAACACGGTTTATGTGAAGGAATAATATCCCAAATAATAGCGGGATCCAAAACAATATGATCTGTAATTGTCCATGTCACAATAATATGTACCAGCTAACTAGGAACACTCTGGCTGCGGTTAACCAACGAGGTACAAGCCTTGATTATGGATTTCCGGCTTCTGACGCGCTCTAAGAGTGATAATATTATAATTTTATAGATATTAAGATAATTATGCATAATATAAATAACCAAGTAGAATTAGCTCCGCAGATAACGACTAATATATTCTGGTAACATTGTAGAGGAGGAAAAGTTATTAGAGCTACATAATAATAGCTTGAAACAAACTTAATGAATATAACAGGTCCTATTCTGATATTAATAATATTGATAATTAATTCTTCTCATTCTAAGTTTTCAAGACATTGGAGAAGAAGGTTACGACTTCTTTTCATCACCCAGACTGGAAATTCGTCTAACATAAACACATATTGCTGCTGAAATGTAGGAGGAATAAATCCACCGTAAGTAAACACTTGCACAAGAGCGTTTTTTTCACTAACTGTTGCAATTTCTTCTTCAGCGGCAACCTCATTTTCCTCGATAATGTTTCTGTATAATAACACAGGCTTGCCTGTTCTGCTGGCGTTAATCGCTGCTTTGCTAAGTTTTTCTCTTAGCCGATCAATCAACCATTCATCCAAAGTTACCTGCTTTTCATCTAAAGTTAACTGCTTGTTCGCCATTGGCAATATCGTTATATAATTTTCATTTTTAATACTGTATGACAAAAACATTTAACAGAAAACATTCATTTAATTTACTACATTACCTTACCTTTGTCAAACAAACGTCTTTGTCTGTTAATCATATCTTTATCGTATTCGCTATATAATATATTCTTATTATAGCCAAAGGCATAATTTATAAAGTTATAAAAGAAGTCTCCTATCTTATTGTATCGAAACATTTAGTTTTCGACCCTCAAGATCTATTAACTTATAGTTTATTTTTTCAATTAGATCTTTTGATAATACGACAGATTTTACTCTTACGAGATACTTCAACTCCTCCTTTAAGGGAGATAGTAAAGAGATTTCTTCATCATCTAAATTTGCAACAAACGCTGTGGAGAGGATGTCTGTTGGATTATATCCACTCTCTTTTCGTAACTGCTGTAAATTTCGAGCCAAATCTCTCAAGAATCCTTTGGATGTCAATTCCTTGTCGCGTTGAGTAGAAATGAAAACCATAAGATCATCTCTCTCTGTCATAACGTACCCATCTGAGACTAGATATGAGAGTTTTAAATCATCCATTGAAATGGAGGTTTCTCCACCTTCATATGCAACCAGGAATGTTCCAGACAAATTGAGAGATTCTAGCAATTTTACCTTGTCGACTTTTTCAAATGCAAGTGTTACTTTACCGATATTCTCCCTTACATGAGGTGCAATTTTTTTCCGTATCAACTCAATACTTGGAACAATTGGCAATTTATTTTCTAAGAGACTCAATAATTTTTGTAATGCTGTACCGCTACGGATTTTTATTAGGGCATAATTTTCAACATTCAGTTGGTTTTTCAATATATTTGAAATACCACTCACAGAAAGAAATGTTGGATCAGAAGTACAGATTAAAGCCTCCTTCACGGGCCATCGTCTTTTAAGTTGAACCTTCATTCTTGCAGCATTTGCAAGAGAAATAACTTCTTTTAATTTGTCAAAAGCTTCTTCAACCGTTCTGTTAACGAGTTTTTCTTCATATTTTGGCCAGCGCTCAAGTAGAATACTCCGTAGATATGAAAAGCAACTTAGGTAAAGATACTCAGTAATAAATGGCGAGTAAGGATGAACGATTACATCTATTTGCAAGAGTGAATATGCCAACACTGAATAGATTGCAAGTCTGCGATTAAGTCGCTCTGGGCTATCATCCCATATATCATTTCTGGTGACCGGAATATACGTCTGGCTTAATTGATTAATTATGAATTCTTCTATGGCTTTTGCAGCTTCGTTATATCTACATCCTTCAAATGCCATTGTGACTTCGGATATGAGCCATTGCAACTTTGATAAAAGCCAAATCTCAGGTAAACTTAATAAATTATTGTCGATCACCCAACTAAGATTATGCTTCTTCTGTTCAAAACCGTCGAAGTTGCTATTCTGTTTAAAATAAGTGTGTAAGTAATATAAAGTACTCATCACCTGATATGGTCTTCTTTCCATTTCTTTAACGCTAAAGTTCAATGATTCGATTGGAGACGC
>JBKPPX010000171.1:0-3826 GCA_046733815.1 Thermoproteota archaeon
TCCCTTAACCTAGGAAAATAAATTGCCGATACTCTTCTCCTAAATGTGCTTGTCCAAATACAAAATTTAGTTCATCTGAATATGCATCGAAATCATATATAGCAAATACTTTTGTAGTACTGTCTGGATTACTAGATTCTAGTAACCAATCAAGCAAGCTATGTGATATCCATTATTTTCTAGCTTTATCAAATAAATGTATTGGAGGCATTGTTGTTGTTGATGTTGTTGTTGTTGATGATGATGGTAACTCACAAGAGGGAACCCGTATGACAGGGCAACCAGTACCAGGTGAATGCGAAGCATGCTTTGATTCCCTTACCACTTATCAGAAATCGAACTTTGAATATCTTCTTCCCAATCGCTTCTCCGGGATAACTACAATAGAACAATTGTGTACGTTCCTGAGAAATCAAGTTATACAAGGGCAAGATCCTATAGAATTGGTCCAGACAGTCCGTGAAATATTAGAGAGTGTAGATCCTCTAGTCAATCAAAACACTATTTCAAACATTACATCTTGCGTGCTAAGAGCAATCGTATAGGCTCAAACATGTGATCATGAGATAGACAAACTGAGAAAACAAACCAAGGATCGCCTTCCAGCAATCAAAGTGAGTGAAGTATATCCATTGGTCCATATCTTTACAGCAACAGTATTTCTTGATAGTTAATAATATCTCTGCATGTGTCTCATATATATAATCTGACACTTTAAGTTCAGCATTGACATCTAGAAATACAGAAAGGAAATGGTGTTTGAACTAACAATTAAAGGGCATACAACCCATGAGATTGAGCGCATCTTACATGTGAGTCATGGCACTGTATGTGTAGATATGAAGAAGATAAGGCAGCAAGCTAAACAGGTCGTTGCCAACTATTTCAATCAATGAAACCCTACCAACCATTAAGATCACTCCAACAAATACTGCATAATAGAATAATTATGGCATAAATCATAAATGCTCAAACAAAATTCACAATAATATTTTTCCCTTGAAGTACGGATAATTTTGACATGCTTGTTTGTTCTCCAGCAGTTATTATATCTTAATACAAAATCATTAACCGCTGGATCCTATTCATCCATAGATCTATAATGTTATCTCATCTAAGACATTAAACGAAAATGCAATGTTAAATCAATTACATTCTACAAAAATTTCTGGGTGGAAAAATTGAGTCAATTCTGTCCCGCATTCCACCGAACCCGACTATTAGTTATCAAACGCTAAATTAAGAGCTAGTAGAAGTTGAGCCTTAAAACCATGTCAAATTTGTCTCACATCCCTATGGGACCATACCAATGTGGTTGCCTGGAAAAGTGGAATTTCAGACTTCAATAAACTGCTTCTCTTAATCCATAGTCAACTATCATTTTATGCATATGAATCATGACTTCATATATTACAAATTCAGTTACTCTTTTTTGGAATAGATTAATCCATAACTGATAGAATCATATCTATTTTAATTAGATTATTATTGCTCTTTTTCCTAAGTGTCTCTAATGGCTAGACAGTAATCCCTATAGCCTATAAGAAAATGTAAGCATGGCGCATAAATTACTATCTAAGTATATCATCTCTTAATATAATATTAGATTAGAGAGTGTAATTGTATCACAAATATATTATCGACTTTATACAATCTGTTAACTTAATTTTATGAGTGTATTTATTATTGCAGCTCTATGCTCATTATCCAACTACATGATCGTGCTTGCTTGCATTTCTGCTTTGATGTTATCACTATTATCATCATCCTCCTCTTTAGTATTATTAGGACAATCTGATTTTAGTGAAGTAAATGCACAACAAGGAGCTTTTTCTACTACCACAGAAAATAATAATAATTGTATCAGCTATAATAATATTAAAAGACTAATTATACTTTCATGTAAATTTGCAACTTTGACTGACATATACAATCAAATAAACAATCATGAGGTTTTAGATAAACAACCCCAGCAGCAACAACAAGAAATATGGCTTCTGAATGCAAATCTAACAATAGACAAAGGATCGACTCTAACTATTGATCCTAAAGATACTACCTGGTTAAAAATAATTACAGATGGGAGAACACTTGCATACGGAATTCATGTCTATGGGAGTCTAAAGATCGATTCTGTCAAAGTAACCTCTTGGAATCCAGAAACAAATTATTATGGAATAAGTAACGGATCAAGAGAAAGTTCAGGACCTTCTACTAAAACTTGTGGCAGCAATTGTAGTATTGCTCAAAAGGATTTGTTAACTCACCATGGAGCCCCAAGACCATATATAAGAATTGAGTCTCATGCAACAGGTACTACAAACATCACCAATTCATACATAGGATATTTAGGCTATGAAGGAGGATGGGGCAAAAAGACATCAGGATTATATTATAATGCCGGTAATGGCAGTATAATAAGAAATAATGAGATAGATAATCTATATTTTGGCTTTTATTCGGTTAACGTTGGTCCCATAGTCATGGAAAATAATACAGTCCATAATAGCGGACATTATGGCATTGATCCGCATACAGGCACTCATGATATGATAATTCGAAATAACACTGTGTATCATAATAATGGCACAGCTATTATATGTTCTGTGAATTGCTATAATATAACATTTGAGAACAATAATGTCTATGGTAACAATGGAGCGGGAATCACTTTTAGTAGGAATACTACTCACTCTGTTGCTAGAAATAATTATGTACACGATCAGATAAAACCTATAGAAGTATCAAGGTCACACAATAATGAAGTCTATAATAATATGATTTCAAACACCAGTACAGCAGGAATTTCCTTGATAGGTGATTCCTCTGAAAATAAGATATACAATAATACTATCATAGACTCACAAAGTGGCTTAAGCATTAAAGATACTTCCACAAATAATATGATATACAATAATAAGATAATCAACTCTAAGCTAAAAGATATTGATATGGATAAAGAAATGGTAAAACATAATGTAATTGAAGATACTAACCAAATAATAATCGCCAGCAATAAAGATAAAAATAAGTAAACATTCTTTTGATAGTCTGATCAAAAAGGGATGCTACATCTGATTGAATTTTCATTTGTATCCTTCTGAGCCTGGACCAATGGAAGCCGAGACCTATGAAAAATGAAGAACCAAATTTGAGACTCCTGGATATTCCAAATATTTCAACACATATTGGGCCATGATTTAACGTTAATTCTGTTCTGAATCCAACCCGACCCATTTGAACCCTTTTCATGTAATGAAAGGAATAAGACAAGTAATTTATTTGCCAGTTTCAAATCATCTTAAATGTTTCGAAATGTTAGGAAACCTTTAAAGCTTGGAATATCTACAGTCTATTAGGAACCTACTTTTAGCACCGATATCGGCATGGATTCCACCGAACCCGTGAATTAAATTAAATTCTCTTATTACTACTATCTAATTTCCGTCCAATTCCACATTATCATTGCCGCAGTCATCATCGACATACCCCACAGCATCGAATGAAAGTAATCCATACAAAGAAGACCTAGGAATTTCTCATGTAGCAAAAATGATATTTATGAATGATAGAATAATATCAGATGTTTCTTTGCCAATTCACTTTCAATGTATTGCAGAAGCATAAACTATTAACATGCATCATTGTTTAATGCTACATTTAGGAAGATCTTCTAGTGCTAACAATAAGATATACATCCTTAAGTATGAGACAAATCTGTATTATTATTTAACTGGTAGAAAAAAATGAGGAGTAGAGCAAGATTTTATATTGTCATAAAGATAGGAACGTGTAATTGCTATGACTAGCAGAGACAATATTACTG
>JBKPPX010000172.1:0-6985 GCA_046733815.1 Thermoproteota archaeon
AGTTAGTAGCTTTTTTTATTCCTGCTGTTGTGTGTGCACGGTCCATTGCTTTAGAACTAATGTCATATCCATAGACATCGAATCCTTCTCGTTCCTTTATAAATTTGGCCACAGGTAGCCCAAGCTGACCAAGACCAATTATTAGAATTTTGTCAAGGAAAAGTATCTGCCTGTTTGTTTCATCTGTTGTTAGCAATATCTATAATATCTTGGGAGAATAGTTATTAAACACTTACGTAAAAAAGCACTAATCTATTTATATGGAGTTTAAGTGTTCTGATTTATAAAAAATTAATAGACATCCCGTTAACATGCTAAATAATCTAGTTGAAGCATATATAAATCACAGTTCTCTAAGCATACGATTCATGTCATGAAAAATAGACTATTCATGACAGTTTGCAGTGGCAGCTAAAGTGATATGTATGTTAGGATTTAGATAAATGTTGATACTTGCTCAATAGATTTAGATCTTTATTACAACCTGTGGTAGAAAGACTAGGGATTTTCTTCGCCTCGAGCTGCTTATCTCCGAACTTTTGGACGATGTTGAGTCTTCTATCTTCAATAACATCAGCATTTCTATATGGTGCAGCAGCGCCATCTATCGGGTTAATATGGTATCTCGCGACAATTCTCGGCGGCATTATGCTACTAATCTCAGGATTTTTCGACATTATTGATGGTGCAGTTGCTAAAATAACAAGACACATATCAAAAAAAGGATCTTTTCTCGATTCTTTATTCGATAAAATGTCAGAAGTAGCTGTGTTCTTGGGCTTGACATTAGGAAATCTTGCTGAACCAATATTATGCATGATCGCATTGTCGTTATCACTCCTTGTAAGCTACAGCAGAGCTAGAGCAGAGTCATTAGGGGTAGATTTGAAGGGAATAGGTATAGGAGAAAGAGCAGAAAGGCTGCTAATCCTGGCAATAATAGGAATGATACCAATTCGTGGTGCTATAGAGTGGGCTGTGGCTATAGTGTCAATAGTTGCAGGTATAACCATAATTCAAAGGATGGCTGCTACATACAAGAATTTGTAAATTTATCTAAGTCTCCCAGCCGTCCGTCTATCTAATTCAGATCTAACTTTTACTATACCCCTATGCACGGCACATGAGACACAATAAAACTTTACATCTGTAGATGGTGCGATGTATGCTCCTTGTGCCTTAAGTTCTTTGGCCAGAGTCGGTTCTACAAGGGTAATCCGTCCTGTGACTTTCTTTGCTTTGTCACGAGGAACCATTGCACCACACTGGCTACAATGAACAGTACCCGAGCTGCCCTTCCCACCTTTAGTACGTCCCCTGCTAGTTCTCTTCTTTGGCATCCAAGAGATAAAGTCTTTGCCTATCCTTTAAATCTTATGATAATTATCCAAAACAATACCGCCCCGATTTAAATTCAGAGAATTTAAAGGGTTTTACATGCGATACGTTTCATATGGTCATATCTGCATACCTCATATTATCTATAGCGATTTACAATAAAGAATGAGTACTTGACGGTTTTTCTTCCATACATATAGCAGCTAACTTAGATAGATCCTAGGTATTTAATATCCGTTTAGTAACAAGTTGATTAATCGGTTGGCAGACTTGAAAAAGTTAATGGTTATAGTATCTGATAAATACAGAAGATTTAGGTATTTTTCAGCCGTTGAATCGAACTCTTCCTACATAAATCGTTAAAACATATTTGTTTCAATAATCAGATATGAATATAGCAGTAGCGTCCCACATAGTATTGGATACAATTCAAGATACGCAAGGAAGGATCACTGAAAGCCTAGGTGGTCCGGCGTGCTACTGCAGTCTAACAGCAAGGAAATTTAATCTTAAGGTAAAACTCGCAACAAAAGTAGGTAAGGATTTTTCTCAGGATTATAGACTAATGTTGCGTAATAACGGAATAGATATCGAGGATAACTTGTTCACCGATAATCCAACTACAAGATTTCGAATTATTCTAAAAAAAGATAGTAGAGATCTATTCTTGCTGTCAAAATGTTCACCAATAACAATCGAAGATATTCAGGGAATCCAAACCAATTGCTGGATAGTAAGCCCTATAATGGACGAAGTTCCTTATGCGGTACTTCATGAAATAGTAAAAGACAAGGATAACCTTGAGCTCGTTATGCTTGATCCACAAGGTTATATCCGCACACTAGATCCAGATGGAAAAATATCTTTTCTCAGTGATTTAAAATTGGATATATCTGGAATATCTGCAATAAAAGTAGACCCTGAAGAGCTCTATGCTATGACTGGTGGTCGGAAGGGAATTGAGGGGATGCAATTTCTACAGATAAGAAAAGGCGTAAAATTTGTCATATCTACAGAATATCGAATTATACATTTATTGTGTGATAAAATGTATTATTCCATAAAGCTCCCGGATGTAGTTACGCGTCATTCTACTGGTGTTGGAGATATTTTGACCTCTGCATTTTGTTGTGCGTATTTGAAAGAAAATGATCCACTCTGGGCAATTTGTTTCGGAGCCGGTGCCGTACAAGCTGCGTTAGAAACCAATCTATTGGGTTTAGAGAAGGTACCATCAAAATCAAAGATCGAACAGAATGCATCCTACTATTATAATACAATATCATTTCAGGAAGTTTAATATAAAAAAAGGCACTATATTTTTACCTTTAAATTGAAATAAAGAGTAATTTTATTATGTAGATAGAGAATGAAAATAGCACTCGCTGGAGCGGATTCTAGAGATGGAGCATTGCTGTCTCAAATGAAAAAGACTCTTGACTCACTCAACATAGATACACAAATAATGAATAATGGAGATTATAAGCTCGCTAAGGAAGTAGACCTTGTTTTATTGGCAGGGGGTGATAGAAGTATTCTTGATTACTTCCACAAAGTTGAATCTGATTCTGCTCCAGTTTTAGGGATTTATGAATCGGACTCTACTGGATTCCTAGCCCAAATAGGTGTAAGAGATTTAGAAATAGCAACTTCACGATTAAAGAAAAGTGATTATGAAGTAGATGAAGTGTTTCGTTTAGCAGTTAAAGTTGATGGTAAAGAGGTTGAACCTGTTCTGAATGATGTTGCTATTTTTCCAAGTAAGAGCGCAATTTTGATGGAACATGTGCTTAAAATAGATGGGAAAGACATATGGCATGACAATAGTGACGGTGTTATAGTGTCTACTCCTACAGGATCGACCGCATATTCAATGTCGGCAGGTGGCCCGATGGTTTTACAACGATCTCAAGTATTTATAGTAGTATCGGTAAATTCGGTGGATAATACTCGCCGTCCTTTGGTGATTCCTAATGACACAACATTAGAGATTGCTGATATTATGAGTAGATATCATTGCGAAGTTGTACTGGATGGCGGCTCTAGGCTAAGAATAAGAAAAATATTGGAATGCTATAAACATGAATTTCCAGCCAGACTTATCAGGTTGATGGGACACTCTTCTGCTACGTCACTTATGGCTAAGAAGGTTAAACTGGCCGAAGATCTGTTAAGCATGCCTCCCAGTGCAAAACTGATTCTAAAGACATTAGAATATGAAGGTGCATTAAGTCAGAAAGACCTTTCCACAAGAACGATGCTTCCAGAGCGAACTATAAGGCTCTCACTCAGCCATTTGCTTAATCTTGGCTATGTTAAGAAGAAGACATCTTTACGAGACGCAAGACAGAAAATTTATGAACTTAGAATTTAGGATGTGCAGGCTTTAATGAATGTTTCAAAAGCTTGTTCAGGCTTTCCGGGCCTACTGTCAAACTCACCATGATATTGGATTGCAAAATAGAACTTGCAATGTGGAAGCTCCAAAATTTCTGTTCGTCTACCATTATCTGAGAAGCCTGATAAAACCATGCCATTTTTTTCAACAATGCGGCGGTAAGCCTGGTTAAATTCGAATCTGTGTCTATGCCTTCTTTGTATTATGCTTTTCCCATATATTTTCGCAGCCTTGGTATGAGATATAATTTCAATATTATGTCTACCAAGCCGCATCGTTCCACCCATATCTTGAAGTGTTTTTTGTTCAGGCATAAACTGTACTACCGGATCTTTTGTGTGGAGACAAAGTTCTGTAGAAGCAGCATTATCTAATCTACAGACATTCCGTGCAAATGCCACTATGGCTAACTGAAAACCAAAACATATTCCTAAATATGGTATGTTCTCTAAGCGAGCAAAATTTGCCGCATTTATTATTCCTTCGCTTCCGCGCTTTCCAAAACCGCCGGGAATCAATATTCCATTAAACTTTTTTAAATAATCGAGTCTTTTTTCTACGTCGTCTTCTAATCTTTCTGATTCAATCCATTCAACTTCGACCTTTCTTCCAACATTTGCTCCTGCATGTAATAATGCATGATATATGCTTACATAGCTGTCCGGTAGACTGACATATTTTCCGACTATTGCAATATTGACTGACCCATTATATTCACTAAAGGACTTTGTAATTGTTTTCCAATTCCCCCATTTTGGAGTACAATTTCTAAACAACAGTTTATCAGCAATCACCTTGACAATTCCTTGGCTCTCTAGAACTTCTGGAATTTTATAAATAGAGGGTGCATCATGACTAGAAATAACAGAGTCTTCTTTGATACTCGCGAAGAGTGAAATTTTACGCCTCGCCTCTAGAGTAAGCGGGGTTTTACATCTAACAGCCAAAATATCAGGCTGGATGCCGATTCTTCGTAATTCCTGAACACTGTGTTGAGTAGGTTTCGTTTTTTGTTCACCTACTACATCCAATTTTGGGGCAAGTGTAACATGGATAAATAAAGTATTAGAGATTCCATCCTCTAGTTCCATTTGCCTTAGGGCCTCTAGAAATGGAAGGCTTTCGATATCGCCTACAGTACCTCCACATTCTACAACCATGACATCTAGACATTCATTAGAAGCAACCTTTCGTAACTGGTTTTTTATAGCGTCTGTAATATGTGGAATGATCTGAACGCATTGGCCAAGATATTTTCCTTCTCTCTCACAATGAATAACGTCAAGATATACTCTTCCCGTTGTAATATTATGATCCTTAGTAACAGCGATATTAAGAAAACGTTCGTAATTTCCAATGTCCATATCACATTCCCCTCCATCCTCCGTTACGAAAACTTCTCCGTGAGCGATAGGATTCATTGTTCCTGCGTCATAGTTTAGATAAGGATCGATCTTTACGCAAGAAATTTTCAAGCCTGCTAATTGCAGCAATTTAGCTATGGATGATGTAATTACACCTTTTCCTAGACCTGACATAACACCTCCCGTGATAAAAATAAACTTTGGACCTAGTCTTCTTGGTTCTGCTCTAGACAGCACATTTGGGTTTAACACATCACCTTTTTATTCTTTTTTTAAATCAAGCATTGTAATGACGAAGCAGAAATATCTTATTGCAGAATCAATGTTGGCCTGAACATTTTGTCATGATACCTAATATGTAAAGCAAAACCGTCCTCTTGTAGGTTCTGAATATTGCAGAAACGTTATTTTTCATTCTGCATCTTCATTTTTATATATTACTTCATCTGCTCCTATCGTATTATGTTAACTTGCGGAGTAGTAGTATATAATTAGATGAGCGATTCCAAACTGGTACTGTTGAGTTTAAGGATTTCAAATAATGATCAATCAATTGAAAGTGTAAGAAGTGAAAAACGCAATAGAAAATTATAAACAAAATCTATATACGAATGAATTGCCTGGTTTCCAAAAGCAATTTTGATTTCGGTAGTTCAATAATTCATTTCTATGTAAAATCAAAGATATTAATTTATTCTATCAGTAAGATCTTTAAAAGGAGCTTATTGAATGGCGAAAGAAATTAAAGTGCGCGTTGGAGTAGAACGCACAATTTTATTCGTTGATTAATTTAGCTGGCTTGAGAATCAGGAGAGTCTACACTCATTTCATCTACTCTCATGCTAATTTTATACCATTTGTTATTGTGTTTGAAAATATTTGTGGAAGCTTTCTTATTACTTGCCGAGCCATAGCCTCCTATCCTTTCGCTTAACCTTGATCTCAATTTATCTACTTGATATTGCGCAATCATAAGATTACCTATGATATTTTCAAGTTCAAGATCTCTTTCTTCTTCATTATATGGAAGATGATTGTTATTGTTCGTACTTTTTCTGTTATTATTAATCTGCATTCTCAATGTACATCCTATTTCCTATTGCATAATGGATTTGCTCAATATAGTATGCCTTGTCCACTACAGGAGAAGATAAGTTTGCGCCACATATAGGTACTCCCTCTTCTTTTTCCATTTGCTCTTCAACCAGTATGCTCATGGCAACATTATCTTCGATAACATCAAATAATAAGGAGATAGGAGAAATGTTATATAAGCTAAAATAATATAATAAAACTAAAACCTGTCATTTCTTTACATATTTTATAATGAAGATAATTTTGTTTTTGGCATTAGCGAAATTTATGAAGAGTGAAACCATCGCATAGAATTTAGAGTATTGTTATGGATTTGTTATAAATACATATAATCCGTTATTTTGCTGTTTGTCGTTTCCTCAATCAGATGTTTTAGTTGCTTTCTATCTGAAAAAGTGTCAATGCCTATTAACTTTCTTATAAATTCCATTTCCTGCTTCTCAAAGTTGATCTTTTCATGATAAAACTCACTAAAAGCAAGTTTTTGATTTATCCTATGAATATGTGAAAGAATACGATATATCTTTTCTCCTTTGGTATCAGCTATTCCATTATCAATTAAAAGCCTTGCAAGCCTTCTTTTTGAAATGTTAAACATTCCGTTTGTAACTAACCTATCGAATACAGAAAGTACCTCGAAATTGTCATCCTTCCCCGTATAACCAATTATCGTAGCTGGAAGCAATCTCAATGCTCTGTTAATTTTTGTCTTCCTAAAATGATTTTCGTCCAAAATGAGTATGGATCTTCCAAAAGTTAGAATGGCATTGAGAATTTGATTGGTTAAGCG
>JBKPPX010000173.1:0-2107 GCA_046733815.1 Thermoproteota archaeon
ACGTATCCCAGAGCACCTGCAGATTGCTGACCAGCTGTTATTGCCCATGAGATGAAATCAACCAAAGCTTTTGCCTTTGTTTGATCAATGCTTGGATTTGTACTCAAATCCTTGAATAAAAGCAGATAGGAGAAGCTTGCGACAGGGTATGAGTTGGATCCAGGAGCATTGACTACTGAAACATGTTCCCATGAAGCATCACCTTTCGGTAGATTTGCTGCTATTTCTGCGACTGCAGCCTTAGTCGAATCTAGTGTCGGTTCAACAAAATTACCTGCTTGATTTTGCAAATAAGCGTATGACATTTTAGTAGTTAACGCGTAAGCAAGTTCCACATATCCAATTGTGTTAGGCGAACCCCTAATTGCATTGGCAACACCTTCATTTCCTGGACCGCCTATTCCAACTGGCCATTGAACTGATTTTCCTTTTCCAATTTGCTGATTCCATGCTGCACTTACATTAGAAAGATAATCTGTCCAAACATATGTTGTACCTGAACCGTCTGATCTATGGACGACGATGATATCTGCCGCCGGTAAGGATAGGTCAGGATTAAGAGATTGGATCTTTGGATCGTTCCATTTTGTAATTTTGCCCAAAAAGATATCTGCAAGACTTGGACCAGTAAGTTTTAATCCTTTATTTGGAATACCGGGAATATTATAGGCTGCGACTACTGACCCGATAGTTTCAGGTATATGTACAGCACCAGAAGCGTTTTGATGCTCAGAGGCACTTAGAGGAGCATCAGTAGCGCCAAAGTCTACCGTCTTCTCAGTAAACTGCTTAACACCTCCACCACTGCCTATAGATTGATAGTTTATGTTTATGTTTGGTTTAACGTTCTTGTAATCAACACGCCAAGTATCAATTAAAGGAAAGGGAAATGTTGCCCCTGCACCATTAATAGTTACTTGACCTTGTGCATAGACACTCATAGATATATTCGTAGCAGTACCTGCCACTAAGAATATGCCTAAAGTAACGCCTAACAATAGAATATGGGTTCTCATTTGCTTTTTCACTGACTCTACAGAACGGCCATAAACTAATTGATAACGCATATAATTCATATAGTATATATAGGTCTATATAGTCCCATAAAGGATGTATAAATAAGAATAATATTTCTTGATTCTTGACTAACGTATAATCATTTAAAGGACGATCAAAACAAAATATTTAATGAATGCAACTAATCAGGTATCAGCATTATTGCAGAAGTGGCACTATCAGTAAATGGTAGAATTTGCCTTTGAGCTTAAAATGCAAATTAAAACTCGAGATCCATGCATGGTGATGTTTCTGCTGCCTTCTCACACTTCCGGGGTTTTCTAATTCATTGTTTGTAGCGAAGATACGTAAATGCAGAGAATAATCCTATCTATTATTTTATTACTAATACGGGACATGTAGCATAAGTAACCACTTTAGAGGCAACACTTCCAAGCAGCATTCTTTTAAAACCAGATCTTCCTCTTGTACCAATAACAATTAGGTCTATATTTTCATTTTCAGCATAGTCTACTATTGTTCCTTCTACTGATATTGAACCCTCAATAATCTCTGCTTTATAGTGGATATTTTTTTCTATTTCTTCTACTTTCTTTGATATTGACTCTAACCATTTCTCTGCTTGTTTTCTTTGTTCTTCCAACTCCTTTAACCCGTAAGTGGGTGCGGTAATAAACGATGATGATAAACGTCTTGGTGTAGATATATCAAGTACGGTTAGAGCTATCAGTTGAGAGTTATTATTTTTTTTAGCTATTTCTATTGCATAATTGGCGGCATCAATCGATGGTTGGGAACCATCTATTGCGACAAGTATTTTAGAAAATATTTTATTTATTTTATTTGACAATTCGTTTATGATCTATAATCAGGCTATAGTCTTTAAAAACGCGTTGTATATATTATATAGATCTAATAATAATATTTTGTTTTATTGAATCAAGCATACCATATTAAATGGGAGCAATGGCCTTTCAAAGCCAAAATAAAAAAAGAAATTAAGTAGTCTTTATCAGCTTACGGAAATCATCTTTTTTACTTGCAATTTCTTTATTCCAATGCTCCTCAGTGTAGCCATGAACTTCCATAC
>JBKPPX010000174.1:0-2298 GCA_046733815.1 Thermoproteota archaeon
ACAGCCGTACTGAAGTGCCTTCTTGTACTTCATTGCCGATTCTTCTGGCACGCCAACATCAAGTGCCGCCCGTCGCAAAATGTGTTTCCTTACCATATCATCTGGTCCTTTAATCTTTTGGTCAATAGGAATACTCTTGGCAAATTTTATGAAATTAGGAGATAGAAATGGCTGTCGGACTTGTACACCTAATTGAGCTGATAAGATCTTGATTTCACTCATAAGAGCAAGTTCATTGGCGAGGCTTTCCTCCATTAACCTACTTATCTCTACTTCCCCCTCACGATAGACGCTACGGTATCTGTCATAGCCGCAGAAGAGCTCATCACATCCGTTCGCGCTCAAGACTACATTTAGGTAATTCTGCATTGCAAGTCTGCAGATGTAAAAATACGCCACGCAGTTTTCAATGTGGGATGTATTCTTACAGTGGATAGTTTGTCGTATATGTTGCAGCTTTTCTTCAAAGTCGCCGTAGTCAATCTCGTATACAATATGGTCCATGCCCATTTTTGATGCAATACCTTTTGAGAAATTGATATCATGAGAGCCCGAAAACCCTACCGTTACAAGCGTAACTTGCTTCCTCAGATGATCGCAGATCTTTGCAAGAAGAGAGCTGTCTACTCCGCCGGAGAAAGCTATTGCTACTCTAGGGATTTCTGATATATTCTCAGATACTGCATCATAGAGAGCCTGTCTTAGGGCATCCAATCAATCAAAACCATCTAAAAAGTACTTTTATGCCCACATAAATGCACCCATAGACATACGCACGCACAGACAGACATACCTAGACAGTGGAAAACGATTTACATATATATGCTCCAATCCAGATTCTCTTCGAATAGGAATAGGAAAAAAAATGAGCAAAGAGAGGATCGTTCTCAACAGCGATCTCCGGTATATTGACAGAGGAAATCTGTTGCGAAGCAGATCAGAATTATCAATTGCAAAAATGTTGTCATTTCTTAATCAGAATTACGAGTATGATGTCGCTGTAAAAATGCCAGGCGGCGAGTCTATAAAAATTGACTTTAAAACAGCAGGAGTAGGCAACAACAACAACAAATACATCGAAGTTGTGGATTCTGAAGCGGATGCTACGAAATTCAAGAATGTACGCGAGAAGCTGCCAACGCTTGATATAATTGCTGTAGGACACTCAAAGTATGCAAGCAGGATAAGTGAAATGGACTCTCTCTTCTATTTCAATAGCGGCGATAACATGCAGAGTGGCTCAATATTTATTGAGGACCCAACACTTGCATTTGACTATGCTCACATCCTGCCGCTAGTAGAGAAATGCTCTGTGCTGCATGGTCATACATCTACTGTGATGGTAGAGATAATTGGTGCTATGAAGGACAACTTGGTGGTTGACTTTGGAGAGGCAAAGAGGATAATCAAAGAGACGCTCAGTGCAATAGATCACAAGTTCTTCATCAATAAGAAATACCTACAAAGGGAAGACGATGTTCACTATTATGTAGGGTTTGAGGGTCCAAAAGGGTACTTTAACCTTCAGCTGCCAAAGTCTACTACATACATGCTGTCTGGTGAAGCGACTGTGGAGAAGCTTTCTTCAGAAATAATTAAACTACTTGCACCTAAGATGCCCCAAAATGTGGAGGCCCTTGGTGTATACATCTACGAGGGGATCAACAAGGGCGCTCACATCATAGCAGGAGTAAAGAAAGAGAACTAGCGGATGCGGAGCGATAAGGCTCTTGTAATGCTTTCCGGAGGACTCGACTCTGCCACGTGTCTTTATTGGGCTAAAGAAAAATATCCTGACGTTTCTGCAATTACGTTCAACTACTTTGGCAGGCTTGTGCAAGAAAAGCGCGCTGCAGCAAGGCTGGTTAGAGCGGCTGGCATCAAGGATCTCATAGAGATAGATCTACCATTTGTAAAGGAAGCAGGCGACTTCTTTTACGCCGGGCACTTGAAAAACCCTCATTCTGATGGTGGGTGGACGTCGTCGTATGTACCGGCTAGGAACATGATATTCTATTCGATAGCCGCCCACTATGCAGAATACCTTGATACCAAATGGATTATCGGGGGGCACAACTTGCACGATGTCAAACTCTTCAAAGATGCTTCAAAAAATTATATAGAAAAATTAAATGGCCTTTTTAAGGAGGGATGCCACTTGTGCGATGGGCAAGCATATCAAATACTGCTTCCACTAGCGGAGATGAATAGGAAACAAATAATCAAGCTTGCTATCAATCTTAAAGCACCAATAGAACTGACATGGAGCTGCCATAGAGAAGGAAGTGTTCACTGCGG
>JBKPPX010000175.1:0-8609 GCA_046733815.1 Thermoproteota archaeon
ATTAGGAGGCCATTCGTGGGAAAAGGCTGGTAAAATATGGTATATAGCATTAAAGGACGCACTCTCGGAAAATTCCACCTTTCAAGATGCTGCAAATGCTACTTTTACAATAGCAGGTCAGTTTTATGGAACCGAGAGCAAAGAACAAAAAGGTGTGTATAAAGGCTGGGATGGTGTTGGAGTATCTCCACAACCTGTTACTATAGAAAATCTAATAAAGACATCAAGAAGAAGAGAACTTGCTTCTAAAGTATGAAAATTTACTTTGAAAGAAGCGGAGGATTTGCTGGAATTTCTATTAGCACTATGGTGGACATCCGCTCTCTTCCACCTGACGAGGCACATAAAATACAAAGTATGATAGACAATGCAAAAGAATTTTTTGATTTAAAAAAATCACCACTACCACCACCAAAACGTGCCGCTGATTATTTTAGATATAAAGTTACAGTTGAAACAGAACAAAAGAAATACATAATAGAAACAAATGATATAACTATGCCATCTGAACTTAGACCATTGATAAGTTATTTGATAGAGAAGGTAAAGAAGAGACAATAATAATAGAGTGTAAAAAATTATCAATTAGTGTAATTGTAGGCAATATTTGGGAATATAATATAAAACTATCACACATCAAGATTTTTTAATAGAATATTCTAGATGGTACGAGTTCCTTAAGCACAGATTTTTAGGCGAGATAATAATTGTATATTTTGCCTGTTCAAGGTTTAGTCAAGTCAACAATCTTCTTTGCAAAATTTTAGCTACTTATGATTTAAAAAAGAGATGGCTGTAATTGTTATGATAATATTAAATAATTCTTCCCAGTTATGCCTCTGTTCCATCAACTTCGATAATAAAGTGGTAATTTTTGCTCTCATCATTGTTCTGATCAGTTGGTAACATAATAATTATCACAATATAATAAATCCTTATATTATCTAGAAATATAGTAGATGCGATTCCTAGCAAAAATATGAGCTTATATTGATATGTTTCATTTGTACTCTATTCGTAGTCACGCTAATTTTAGTATAAGTGTATAGTATAAAAAAATTTTATTCAAACAAACCCGCCTATCCATCGATTTAGTATCATAGAATCCTCAAATGATTTTGGATGCAGTTTTAATTTATAAGACGATAGTGTTAATACTGAGATTATACTAAAGTATATTGTATAGGAAATATGATATCTATTGTATTTTATGAGTGTTCGTACTAATGATTATAAGAATTTTTATGCTAAAGGACAAACAATAACCGACAAAATTCTTCTGGTTGCGGATAAGAATCCATCAGAGATATACTTAGAGACAATACACTAGAGAAAACATTGAGGATGTATAGATCTCTATAATAAAACTAAAACTCTTATAACAATAAAAGAAAAGGATTTTAGCATAACGACTGCTGCATCATTAGTTTGGAGTATATGTAATTTTTGTATTCCAGAAGGCTTGTTCTGATCCAGAAATTATAGATTCTGTATACAAAGATAAATCATAAATTGCTGTTTTGGTAATCATAAAATGGACATAAAAAAAGGTGTATATATGAAGTGTTTTAACTGCTATTCTGAATTTCTACCAACACTATCAAAACCTCTATGTCAAGAGTGTGGATTTTGTTATTATTGCAGAGATTTTCTTTCATGTTTTCATTATAAGATAGATAAAGATTACAATCAGAAAGAGAAAAATAAGCAGCAGTTATCGATATCATTATTATCATCTCAGAAGAGAAAAAAGAACATCCAAAACTGGGATTCATATAATGATATTGCTTCCATACTTACATTGTATAACCCTAATGAGGAAAATACTGTAGCGGCGGTGATAGTAATAGATGAATCAGTAAGACGCAAATTAGGAAAATTCCATATTTTAGAGCTTATCAAAAAAATAACAAGCCCAGAAGTGAATTGTTATGTTGATATTATTCCTACAGGCACATCTGATAATGATGTAGTCAAAGTATTTAATTCCTATGTAAATATTCATGCTCTTATTTTGACTTCAGACAAGGTTCTATACAGAAGATTATTAGGACGCTCGTTATTTGTAAAGGAGAAAGGAAGTAATGCAATCAGATTAATTACTAAAGAAATAAAGCATAGAATTTCAAGGGTTAACAAATAATAATTATAATTATAATAGAGCATTTTTGTCCTAAAGAAATCGTACTTTATAGCAATTTCAATTTCAAGGAAATATTATATAGCATATATTACCAAAGGCAATATGGATAACATTAAAGTTGCTTTTTGGAATTTGGGGAATCTATTTGATACCTCTTCATCTTCAGTGATTGGATCAGATCTTGAATTTACCCCGGAAAGAGGTTGGGACGATGCAGCTAAAGATAAAAAAATTGACAACTTAGTTAAAGTCATTAATTCATTACATAACAATCAAGGTCCTGATTTACTTGGATTATGCGAAATTGAAAATGAAGAACTAGCCAAAAAACTTATAGAAAAAATGGGTAAACAGGATACTTATGAGATTGCTCAATATGTAGATAGCCCGGACATAAGAGGAATAGATACCTGCCTGATTTATTCCAAAAAGATTTTCAAATTTATTGATGCAAAAAGTCACAATATCTATTTTAGATATCCTACACGCGATATATTTCAGGCAAATCTATCTGTCATAAACACTAACAATTCTGAATTGAATGTATTAGTAAATCATTGGCCATCAAGAATTGGAGGTCGCTTTGATACAGAACCTCTCAGAATAGCTGTTGCTGAAAATTGTGCAAGAGCAGTAGAAAGCATATTAAAAGTTTCCTTAGACCACCTTAAAGAAATGCCTAATAATCTTAAAGAAAATGAAGAGTCATTAGATAAACTAAATCAAAAATGGAATAAGAATGTTTTAGTTATGGGTGATTTAAATGATAATCCTTTTGATAGAAGTATCTTGAATTATTTGCATGCTACAGCCGATAAAAATCGATTGATTGAATGGAAAGAAATATTTGAACACCCTAACTTGAAAAAATGGCCAGCTAATCAGCAGACAGATAAGCATAACTACCTTTATCAGCCTGCATTTTTGTATAACTGCATGTGGAAACTTATTCCAGATGGTACTCTTTTCTTTGAAGGAGGATTAGATCTATTTGACCAATTTATAATATCAAGAGGATTACTCAATGGAGAACAAGGATTAAAAATGGATTTGAATGAGATAAAAATTGACAAGTCTACTAGAATGGCCAATCACATTCCTGCAGAAAGTTTTGAACCTACTGGCCAGAATAAAATTCATCCAATACTCAAACAAAGCCCAATGTCATTTGAATATATCAAGAAGAAGGTTAATGGAGAGCCAGAAAATTTACCGGCTGGTAGAGATCCTTTGACGGGCTTTAGTGATCATTTCCCTATTCAGTCAGTAATAAATATACTATAATAACTTTTAAAATCATATTGATGAAGAATTAAGTCTAGTGAAGGGTTTCAACACTTGCTCGTTCCTTGGTATCTTCAAGTGGAAAAATGAGATAATAACTTTCTTCATTGTTGGAATAATAAAGATTCGAATTACACTAATATCCACACTTGAACAATATATTAACAAGAATTCTTTACACGCTGGTGACCGCTGAAAGTGCACACATATCGACTGCAGAAACTCTTGATCTTATATTTCCCAAATATTCCATAACATTATCCATCCCGTTAGCATTACTTGCTGGAGCATCTGATATTGTAATCGCAACTTTGTGTCAACGTATCTTACATTCCACTATCTCCCTCTATCGAATTTTCTTATTTAACGAAACGGCTATTGATTTTCTTCTGATGGTTTTATCTTTCTGAAGTTCCCATATAATGCTATGTCATAAGCTATTTTGAGCACTCCTCCAATAATAAAAGGAGCAGATAATGTGAATGTGTAAATAATAATGCCAGTTAATGATGGACTAACAGCTTGTGTTATGTTTCTTGAGATATTTGTAATACCGGCAGCTGTTGTTCTTTCTTGCTCTGAAACGACAGCAACAATATATGATTGTCTTGTAGGTACATCCATTTGAGATAAAGTCATTCGTACAAGATAGAGTGTAATAGCTATTGGAAGGGTCGGAGCAAATGCAAGAAGAATAATAATAATATTAGCCGGAATATGAGTAAAAACCATTGTATTTATCAGACCAATCTTATCTGCAATTTTTGCTGCTGCGATAAAGGAAAAAGCAGTAAGAACTCCAGCTATTGAAAAGATATAAGATAATGTAGTTAAATCTGCTCCAAACCTTGTAAAAAACCAGAATGACACAATACTTTGAATAACAAATCCTCCAGCAAAAGAATCGACAGCAAAAAGGCCAGATAACTTTATAACAATATTTTTAGACTGCGGCGACAGAGAAGTTGGCATTAGTTGACTTCTTGATACCTTATTCTTTTTTATTCCTTCTCCTATCTCTATTCTTCTGGATAACAAGAAGTAGATCCCCATCATGACAACACCCAACAAACTATACAAACCAAATAGTAATTTGATAGAAGCGATAGGATCTAGCATTTCAAATTGTTGCTGAAGAATTGTTGGTAAACCGGAAAGTAGGATTCCTGCAGCCATTGCAAAAGTTCCAGCCATATTATAAACTGCAAAAACAGTATTTCTTTTTCTGACGTTATTTATCGTCTGAGGTAACATAACTTGTTCAATTGTAAGAAATGCACCACTTTCTGCACCAGTTATATTAATAGTCCCAATAAAAGCAGCAATAATCAATGCGATATAGTTCTCTGTAATCATAAATACAAAACCAGATACAGACATTAATGCTGCATAAATCACTAAAAATTTTCTCCTACCTATTCTATCTGCATAAAGACTTGCTATTAGAGTAAAGATAACACTATTTAATAATGTAGTTGTAAGTATCAACCCAATTAACAACTCATTAAATCCAATTAACTTTAGGTAAATAGCAAGAATAACACTTAGGAAACCATATGCAAATGTTCTTACTATCTTAGCAGCTAAGAGTAGTTTACCATCTCTTGTGAGCCAGTCAAATAATAGTAACAAATCCATGATAGATGATCTCGTGATTAGTCTTTTATAGCCTCCTTAATATTTTCTTATATAAAACGCTAGTCATACTATTGTGATGAATTGCAAATTTGAGTCAAATTCCTCTTACATTCTACTACGATTATACATATCACTAAAAGAAAAAAGCTAAACAACACCAAAACAACAGAAGAATCTTTACACTAGGACCTAATCCTACCGAACCCGCGCCGACCTTACCGCTTTGTTATAATCAATCTTCTTATAAAATAAAGATTTGCTATCTATAACAGATAGAAAGAAAAAATAAGCGCTATGAAAAAAGAAATTGACATGAATGAAATGTTTTCTTTCAATTGAAAACTTTTAACGAATAAACAAAATAAGAATAATTAATGAAAGATTGGACCCTATTGTTGAAAAGTAACTAACCATATTTTATATTTAATTAATTAGTTATCCAACTCGATCGTATTGAGTTAAAGGATAAAAGCAATAGTTGTTATTACATTCTCTCATTTTATCATATATTAAACATAAGAAAAATATCGCGGAAGTATTAACATATGCTTTATATCATTAATATTATTATTATTATGGCCAGCCTCTATATGAGCTCCTTAATATTATTTCACATATCCTAAAAAGACCAAATTATCCTCCAAATAGATATAAAACAATAAGGTCTTGATCATTGCCATAAAATCTGTGTTTAGATTCCGCAGGTACAAAAATAATTGTTCCTTTTTTTACTTTATATGTAGCATCATTTATATCTATGAATCCATTACCTTCAATGACAAAGTACACTTCATCCATTGAGTGAGCTCCTTGTGTATCTATCTGATGTGCATGCAATTTCAAAATACCTACATCAATGACTTTAGTATTAAGAAAACTAAGGAAGTAATCCTCTTGCTTGTTAATACGTGACACAATTTCATCTAACTCAAATAATTTTTCCATATTAATTCAAAACCATCATATAATTTTAAATTTTTTCTAGTTAGAGTACTATGGGAAGATAATGCATTGCCTTTAATTCTCTAATGATTTTTCCACTTAAAAATGCAATTTCAAAAACCAACTGAGAATGCAACAATGAAAAAGACATTATTAGGAGACATAACTTTCTCGAATAATTCTGTCCTTGCAACATGATGTTGACTGAAGGATAGAGAAACTTTTGCAAATTCCAATAGATAATTACAGAAACAATACACAATGGCCTATTCTGACACGTTAACTACCTGAGCCCGAATGGTGTCACCTGAGATAACCGTGCTGTAAATCATCTAAAACTTGACAGAATCCTAATGATTATCATTTACTATTTATTATTATTATTATTATTATTGTATTATTTTTTGATACAACATATTTCTTATATCCTTGATCTAATTGCTAACTATATGCAACCCTTTCCGTTGCTCTCCAAACTGTTCTTCTATTAAACCGGTCGGTATTTTTCTGAATATCAAAGTAGTAGTTGAGTAATTCTGGTTTGGTATTTTCCTATTGAAAACATGCAACTAAAGTCCATCACCAATAAATTGATGATTAATGAATCCAAATTCATGAAACCAATATATCGTTCAGCTTAGCCGTCCTACAACAATGTATTCGAACGTCCTCCAATAAAAAATTAATGGCTGTGACCGCAGCCACAACCGCCCGTCATACCACTACTTTCATTCTCACGATGCTCATGGCTTTGTTCTGAACATGATGGACATATTGTAGTACCACTTTCAGACATAAACATTGTACCACATGAGGTACATTTTAATTTTTGAACTCCTTGCATATCTACTACTACCAGTATGATATCATATTAAAACCTTAGGAAAAGTAAGAGCTAAAAATTAAGGAACAAATATCTACCAAATTATCATGGTGATAGTAGTTACTAGCCTATATGTGGAGAAGATCCAAAAGATACTGGGAAGATAGTCCCATATCTTAATACCGCATACGATCTAATAATCCCCCCACCTCGGCTAGTCAAATTATAAATGAATTCGTTCATAAGGACTTCAATGATGAAGGTTATGAATTAGTAGATAGAGAATATATTGAATAGTTCTGAATGACAGTAGAAGAACATGAGATCATTTCAGAATCATCAAATACATATGAGGAGGAACAAAAAGATTCTGCTGGAGAATAAAGACAACATTATTGATTGATTCAATAAAATATCAATAGTAGTTTCTTTGACATATTAACTACCATTCAATATTGCAATAGTGTATATTAATGCTAGATTGTCCACTTAGTTTTATCTAATGTATATCTCCCTTGGTGATTAGGTATGATTGTTGCTACCATTATCTTTAAGGATCAGATCTACCATGTATGATACTTATCATCTAGCTGAAGATGATGAGTTTAAAGTCGATACGTTCAATAATTCTGTAAATGAGTTGTCAAATTATAAGACTGGCCATTATAATTTTTACTTATTGATGCCAAAAGATACGAGAATGGAAAATTAGTTGACATTTATAATAGGTGAATAAGAAGCATCATATTTTAATACTATTATCTTGGCTATCCTATAACATATATCAAGTATGAACATACTAGAATTTGCAGGGGAAGTTATTCTTCTCTCGGCGTCTGGTGTGCTAGCTCCTGGTCCTCTATTTTTTATTAATCTTATTTATGGCAGCAAACAAGGAGCTCGTGCTGGAATTAAGATTGCCTATGGTCATACAATCGTTGAGCTACCATTAATTATCATACTGGCATTGGGTCTGTCCAAATTTTCATTTTTTTACTGGAGTAATAATGAAAACATAAAGATTATTGGTCTAATAGGAGGAGTCTTCATAACTGTATTTTCATTAATACAGATTCGTAACATTATAAAAAGAAAAATTGATGCTGGTATTGATTCCAGTAGCAATAAAAATTACTTTTCTAAAATCAAACACAAAAGAAATGGACCACTTATATTAGGTATATTCTTTAGCGCTTTAAATCCATTTTTTCTAATTTGGTGGTCCACAATAGGATTAAAATTAATCTCTGATTCAATACTCTTATTTGGTTTTCTCGTAGGTGTTACCTTTACATTCTTCTTCCATATATGGATGGATTATGCTTGGTTAACAGTTACATCATTTATGATATCTAAAGGAATATCAATATTAAAAGCAAAATTCTATAATATCTCATTATTCATATTAAGTATTTTACTTGCTTTATGGGGATCATATTTAATAATAGTAAATATAGCAGAAGCTACTGAATTATAGTCTAAAGCTAGCATTTCTTAATTGCAATTGACTATTCTAATTTGATGTAAAGCCATCAACAAAAATGATACTTTAGTTTGATATCATAAGTTCTTCAGTATCTCTAAACAATGATTGTAGAACAACAGTTTTAGAATTTCTTTGTTTCATTTATGACATTTATTGTATTCTTTTCCATAATGCTATATGCTATTGGAAGAAACATCTATCGTGTAGGTTTATTGTCTTTATGAGTATAGAACGTTTAATCATTGTTTTGGTAATTTGATTACATAATATAATCAGAAAGAGTTGAATAATCC
>JBKPPX010000176.1:0-4021 GCA_046733815.1 Thermoproteota archaeon
AAAATGATCGGAGTAGATGAAGACTCTGCAAATAAGGATGCTGAGGGCATTGAACATTATTTGCATCCTGAGACTCTTAAAAAGTTAGAAGAATTTATAAAGATTGTAAAAAAGAATGCCAAACTTGTCACATCAGATTAAATATAAAATTGGAGACTATATCTGTAGAAATTATTACAAACGACAGGAACTGCAATCACAAATAATATTTTTTATTTATAGAAACAATACAGTCTGAGAGATGCCTTATTTTGCTAAAACATAGTCGTCAAACATAATCTATTTCTCTTTTATCGTGACTATCGGTAATACATAATTTCAAAATTGAAGAGCAAAGAAGAAATGTATCATCTTCAGTAGCACAATCAATGACCTTGTCGTTATCATCTGTGATTATTTGATGTTCAAAATATTATTAGCATCCCAAGTCTACGAAGAAGGTAAAATCACATCCGATTCGAGACAAGCAGCCAGTGATATTCCTGAGATATTAGTATAACGACAATTAGTACTAATAATAGGAAATATTACAATTTTAGGTAAAATGGTACAACAACAAAAGTGATGGCATCAGGAGAAGGAGAAAATGAAGATGCTATATATGTTACCAAATGATAGCAAAGATAAGTTGAGTGTATTAATTTGTGTTATTCCGTATAATATATAGCCTAAATTTCGGAACAATTAAAGCTTAACATAATAATAATAATAATAATAATTGTCATCTTATTCTACATTAGCAATGTCAATATTCTGTGAAGACAAATAAATATTCTTATGCCTTGATCTCCCTTACACTAAACCATTTGTATTTTACATCCCGTGCATCATTGGTCCTGATGTATATCGCTTCTGTTGTTTTGGTAAATGGTTTGTAGATGTCAGGTGGTATATTGTCTCCTTTGCCTGTACATTCTTTCATTCTTTGTTTATCCTGTATATCCTCACCCATTCCACCCCATTTTCCATCATCTACAGCTTGAACAATCTTTTTCCATTGTCCTCCGCTACTGACATTGACTCTGTTACTGCTGCTGTTATTTGCAATCCCTGTCCCATCATTAACATATCCTTCTATGCTTACTTTCTTATCTCCATCGATATTTTTTATAATAGTCTTCAATCCAATCCATTTATTTACAGGAAGTGAATAATCTACGCTTCCTATTCTATCTGAGTATATCCCATGTACTGGTTCTTTTCTAATCCATGATCCTCCATTATTAATTCCACCAAACGTTACGGAATATCCACCAAATCCACAGTCTTTATGATGATTACTTCTACCATGAATAGATAGTGATTTTAACTGATCTGGAAAAGAATACATAACATATACAGTAATCTCTACATTTGTCCACTTTCCAAAGATATGCATTCTTGGAGTTGTGCCTGTGACTATAGCAGTGCCTTTTCCATCAATTGTTACTTTTGGAATGCCTGCACGTCCAAGACGAAAAGAATTATCCAAAGGGTCTTTTTGGTTTGTTCCAAGGGTTCTTGAAGTTCCATCATCCCATTTTGCATACCATGTCTGTCCTAAAGTAGTGGTAGGATAGATCATTTTTATTCCAAATTTGTCCTCTCCTACATTTTCTACGACTTCATTTTTATCACGGTTATGAATATTGTTATTATTATTGTTGACCAAAAGAAGATTCAGCCAGCCCTGTATGTAGGCTATGTACAATCCAAGTCCAATTATTATTATTATTGTTAATAGATAAACAAATGTGTATCTTGTAATGCTATGACTCTTTGGAAATCTATTATCGCTTGATGTCAATATTATGTGCTAACTATTAGATTCAAAATTGGATTATTAATTATTGCTAAGATATGTTCATATATTGAGAATATACTTTCTAGAGTTACAAATTAAGTCAAGTTTTTGGTCTTTTATGTTCCACAGAACCTGATGTTTGATGTTACAAAACTTCAGCAAAGTAATGCTAAATAAGGAAGATTTGAAGAATTGAATCCTTTTAATACCAGGGATGGTTTTTGTTAAAGTTGATAAATTTAAGAAAAATCATTTATAAAAGTAGCAGAGACTTAATAAGATGATGTATATCTAGTTCAATTTTTCTTGATATTAGAGAGCATTTCTTTAAATTCTAGATACTTTTTGCTACTCCTTTTATTTGTATATTATGCTCTTCTGGAGGTATAAATATATCAATATACACCGTTTTTCCATCCATGATAATTTTTGCTTTATCATATGTATTGCCATCTAACAATACATCTATTTTCTGATTTTCGACCATCTGTGGTATTTTAAGTGTTATGTTTCCACCTGCTGGATTGTAATGATCTGCTGCAAATATTATACTATCAGTAGAATTTTCATATCCAAGTTTGCTTATTTTTACTAATCCCCGAAGATCATAAACAATAAATCTCCCATCAGCAGTATTGATAGTACTAATTGGAGGATCTAGCTCTACACCAGCACAACTAAAATAATAGACATCCGGTTTCACAGAACTATCTGGCTTAACAATAAACTTAACCTCTTCTCCTGAATTTATAGTTGGTATTATATTGCTTTTAACAGAATCTAATTGAGATCGATTAATGTTATGAACTGATGCGTAAACAGATACATTGTGAACAGCAAATGGTGCAATATTCTTCACACTACCAACAAGTGCCTTATCAGTTCCTATTGCCATGTTCGTGTAATTCAAATGCAAAATATCATAATAAGTTGCATCAACATATGTTAGGCTTTCTATGTACGATTTGCCATTAGGTTGTTGTCCTGGTTCCAAGACAAATTTAAAAGGCACGCTAGTTGATGGATAAATTATTCTTGCATACGTACCATTAGTCAAAGTCATGTTTAAAGAAGAAGCATGATTATTGCCAATATCACTCATGACGTTTACTCCCACTTTAACACTAACAGGCTTATTTCCATTATTATCTACTACACCGACAATGTTGAGCCTACCTAGAGAGTCAAAATAAGAGCCCTGATCTTTTACAACAACACTATCACTGCTTTCTTCTGCGTACACTTCCAATGTTATTGGGTTCAAGGCAAATGAAGCAGCAATAAATAAAAATGCTAATGTTGCTGACACTACAATTTCTTTGGAAATGTTCCTTCTATACCAATATCTGTTACATTTAATATCATTATCATATGTCAATGAGATTTCGATAAAATGTAATATCGTTCGCAGTATATATCAACCTAACTACTAATTATTATTATTATTATTATTATTATTTCTCTTTACAATATATTAAAGTATCCCGATCTATCGAGTTCAAGAAACAGGATATGCATTGGTCTGACAGATCTTTACAAAGTAATTGAAGATCCTAATATGCCTAAGGATGTAAAAAAGCAAATAAATAAAATCTTTCCACATCTATGAACTTTTGCAGCGGGGAATATGCATATATGAACAATAGATGCGGATGGAGGAAATTATGATTATGATCTGCGTTTCCTCCATCCAGAATGTCTATCCCTGAATCCGCAGCTTTTTGATATGCACAGGCACTGACTAATATTTGAATAACAGTATTATCATTTTTGGTACATTCGTCGAATAAACAATAAGGTATTTTAGTATATCATATTGCAAATCAAGTATGAAGAGCAGTGTAGTGTACAGTATAATGCTATTATATAGTAATTGTAGTACATTGAACTAATGAACTAGCTATATCTTGAGGATAAGTTAAGAACCTTTAGTTCATATCACAAATGTAAAATAAAGTCATATACAAATAATAGATCTATAATCCTTATTTATTAAGTATCATTAAGATGCAATACTTATTGTAAAATTTGCATATTCTGGTCTAATTGGATTATAGAGAATTGCATAAATTGGGATTTCAACTAAATATGAATCTTCCTTATTGAATTTATAGTTAAGTAGAGGTATAATAATATATCCATTAGCGGCATGCAATAGATCTGAAGGTCTACTAGTATGATTTGATGCTTGAAATACTGGTTTTCGATCTTTTAGAATTATAAAGTCAAAATCAATAT
>JBKPPX010000177.1:0-5773 GCA_046733815.1 Thermoproteota archaeon
GGCATGAATAGGGGATATTCATATGAATATCAATCAATAGCTAACAGAATATGGCATTGGTTTTAAATCAATACTACTTTATCTCATTTCATATCCACAGCTAAAGTCCCAGCATTTCCCCAATTTTCTTTTGAAACCTCATAAATTAAGATTCTTACATTTTATTCCTTTGTTTTCATTATTCTTGCTGTCTCTCTAGTCAGCACGTGAACAAGTTCACGTTTCTGCTCAACAGATCTACCTTGACTTATTGTAATTTGTATTACTGGCATATCTTCTTATTCTTAACCGGGAAGATAAATCAACAAATAAAAACATATTTGATGCTATGTGAGATACTTATTTCATAAGTGATTCTTTGGGAATTGAGAAATATTTTTTGCTTTTGAATCTAAACATCGATATTAGCCAGAGTTAGCTAAACAATAATTGGTGTTGAATTTTAGTGCGACTAGACTGCAGATGTCAGTATGATAGTTATAGTTGCATTATCGTCAACAAAATAATTCTGGCTTAAATTTGAGTAAGTTTGCTCACATCTACGGAATCTATCATCTTCAAGCAACCTGATAATATTATTTTAATTATAAGCATTATACTCTATATGTATATAAATTGATTACAATTCGCCAAGACCTAGATACAATATCTTCAATATTATACCATACTTTCGAAATACCACCATTTAAAAGAAACTATGATACTGCGTTTGGACAGATTGCTAATATTCTATACCGTTATGGAATAACAACGGAAAACACAAGGAATTTACGCTTCCGATTTATTTTATGTATGCAAGAGTTTTTCGATTCTATTCCTGAGAACCAATGGAAGGTAAAGGATCCACAGTTTATCAAGCAATCTGAGGAATTTGCAATTACAAAATTTAGAGAATGGATAATAGAACAAATAACATAAGTTAGAATAATAATGGGAATAACTAGCAGAAGAAACAATAACTTAACAAGTAATTTCGTCGTTAAGATATAAGAACCAACGACCTGTATGAGGATGAAAAGACCTTGTTGCGAATGTAGTACTCCAGACATTGACATAAAAACTAGTTGAATTCTACGAAAGGTATAAAACTACTCTATTCCCTCTGTATATATGGTTGATAATACTACTACAGGTAAGGAAAATTCACCCATTGCAGAGTTTAGCTTCAAATATACGGAATCAGGAGGAATAACCTCACGTTATCTGCTAATTTCATTTGATTCAAAAACAAAAATACTTACTTCTTCAACAGACGTTAGTGGTGCCAACCTATCTCATAAACCTATCACGGATTCAGAAGAAAATGACTTGAAGGACATAGTTGCCAAAAATGAATTTTTTAAAACAAAGACTGATTATCCGCCTGAAGAAGAGGATCCAAAATATATTTCATGTAATTTAACTGTTACAATGAATGACAAAGCTCATACAACTGGATGGACTGACGGTTCCAAAGAAATGCCAGATGGTCTGATGAAGATCGTTAATGAAATTAAGAAGGTATCTACTAATGAAGGTCTGGTTTAATCTCCTTTCTTGTTTCTTGGAAAGACAATAAAATTGCTTTTTCATTTGACTTAAGTTAATAATAATACCAATGAGTCCCTTTTTAAATTCAATGTTCTATTTCTCTTTTCTTTACTTCTTTTTATCATTGGATATATCATCGATAGTACTTGGTTGTAAAAAAAGAGATATGTTAAAAATCATGGTAATCGTAAATTCAGAAATGTCATTGTTTCACTCAACATATCTTATATTATGTAATACTTCGTATATCGTTTAAGATTTGAATGAAGAATTATCACCTTCAGCAAATTAAGAACAATTTGTGGGTTGTTCAGACTTAGTGAATATTCATTATTTTTAATTCGTGACCTCAGATCATGTAGGTTAGAAATTCTAGATATTCCAAAGAGACTCGTCATCATAAAATGATATCACAGTGTAGAGGATCTTGGAGACGCTGTTGTGTTAATAACTTAAATATTACAGACACATCTATAAGCTCCAGAATCGATGGACTAGATTAATCTTGCTGAATTGCATTTTAGCATAGACATGCCATAACGATGAGCAGTAATAAACTATAATGATATTTATAGTTTGTAAACTATTAGTATTTGAATGAAACTAATAGAAAAATTTGTAGCTTTTTCTCTTGCAGTGTTTCTGGTGGTACTGACAACTTCAACAACAACCTCCTCGTTTTTGCTAATACAAATAGCTGAAGCACAAGAGATTAAAGGTGATATTACTGCATCTTCTAACGGAAAGCCATTTGGAGGACAGAAAATGGGATCTATTTCTGTTGATTCAAATGGTCATAGGACAAACATCACTGCAGACTTAAACGCTTCACCTAATGATGGAAAGGTATTTGAAGGCTGGCTTGTAGATGCTGGGGGATCAGAGTATCATCTGAGTTTAGGACAGTTTAGAAATGGCACTTTAAACTTTAGTGAATACATGTTAAATCCTTACACCTACAAGAACTTTGAAGTAACTGAAGAACCAGTTGAAGACCCAGATCCCAATGCAGCATCATCTATTGCAGGCTTTGAACTTCAAACTCCGTTTGGCAAATAAAATATATATTTTTTTATCGAAATATCAAATGCTAAATTGATATCCGTTATTAGTTGATGGCCCGTCTAAAAAAATGAAGCTGTTCACTAATAAGGATAATATTAGTGGAGTACTCTATTTTATTTAGAGTAACTAATAACTCCACAGTAAGTGCAGTTACAAATATTATTTTGAATGTTGTATTTAGGTAGGCGTGGTTGGAATGAAAAAGCTTGGTGATTATTATTAAATCGGTTAGTTAGCATGGCAAATTCCAATTAACTACTTTTGAGATTATTCTATTTTGTAACTAACGTTTTATTATGTGTTATGATTTGAACTTTTGTCGATCTTAGTAGTGTAATTAGCAGTGGTGTCTTTTCTATATATATTAGTATTATAGTTGCTTTTGATGTAATCTTTTTAACTGTATTGCTGCCTTTCTTATCTTATTGCCGATATCTGGTGGAAGATCATTCATGCTTAGTTCACCAATCTTTAACTTTTCCATTATTTGACCTACGGTTAAAGAATCTTTTTCCTTGCCTGGCACATTTATTGAACAAACTTCAAGGAGAGGATTTGATGACATATTTTTTTCATTTAATACCCACATCAATTCTTCTATTCTGGTACGCATATTGATTAACCTAGCAGAATTTTCACTAATAGATATAGTATTATGTTCAGAAAATGCCTTAGCTAACATTTTTGCAACGGTTTTAGACTGTCCTTGAAACATATCAATTCTTAATCTGATATCCTTTTCATTCCTCAATTGTTGAATGAAAATATCAGCAGCGACTAAATATTAACTTGCTTTTTAGAAAAGTAAATACAGTGACAGTGCTATAATCAGCCGACATAATTATGTTTTATCTTGTTAATTCCAGATCTATAATATAGATCTAGTTATCTGGTTCATCCTTTTTTGAACAACGCTCATCATGATATTTTTACAATGATGGATCGTCTCCCAACAATTTCCATATAATTTACAACTTCTCCAGTGTTCTGATATACATAGCACTAAATGAATGAATGCTATTTAGGCATATCCATCCTATATTTTAGTACAACTTAGTTACATTAGTAATGAATAGTCTTAATAGCTGCTGAGTATTTTATTGAATTACAATGGCGCAAAAAAAGAGAAATGACCCATCATCAGTAGTACTCGCTATAATGGCAATCTGGGGATTAGTAATATCAACAATTGTTGTACTTGCTTCTTCATCTGCAAGTGAAAATAGCATGGCATATCCACAAAAAGAGTCTTATAACTATGAACCCCATGAAGTAATGAAGCCTGGTGAATATGCAGCTGGAACTGTTTCAAGTATACAAAATGATGAGAAAAGCAATTCACCTTGGGTAGTTTCAGGTGTTTGGAAAGGAAGTTTGATAATGGATAAATCAAAGGAAGATATTCAAAATAATAATGCTACTAATTCAACATCTGCAATGTCAACACTTAATACTACTGCTAAACTCCCAACTGCAAGCTTCGAAGCCATATTTAACATGATAAGGACAAATGGTTCGGCTATGCATAAACATTCAATCTATGATTTTATACTGACAGAAATGACTATGCCAGATAATAAGACATCAGTATTTAATGGAACTGCTACCATAACTATGAAAAATGTCCCTGTTCAAAGTGTTCCAATCAGTATAAAGATATTGGGTGGCAACATAATAAGCATATGGGCAGATCCGACTAAGCTTAATAATCACTTTGGAAATACACCAATATTTGGTACAATTATGAAGGATGTGATAATAAAGAAGTAGGATGTGGTGATATAATATCATAGTATTATAGCATTTCTTAGCAATCAGCTGGTTGTTCCGTTACTAACTACTTTTTTCTTATTGTTTTAATTTTTGGCTATTAAGATAATGTTCTATTGAAGCCAAAAGATGATTCATAATAAGTACTGAGAATGGCTCTTACCACCTGATTAACCATGGTAATTAATCATATCCTAAACGTCATCTTTGTTCTTCCTTTTTCCAATTCTTTTATACATTGACCTACAAGGACCAATATTGGTTATGCAACTAAATAATAGTCAATATCTACTATTGACAATTGTCGAAAATCTATTTGAGATATGAGTGAGACTTTTAGGAATCATCATTCTATAGAAAATTTTGCTTTAGTTTCATGAAAAGAAAATAGACAGAGACAAAGGATAGTGTAAAATCAGGACTTTTTATATTGCAGAATAAATCGCTTTAAAATCGTCTATGTTGTTTTTATGTTTTGTTCTTCTTCTCTGAATGGCATCCCATTGCTCCGTGTATGCTTGTGTAACATCTTCAAGACTATTAGCAGAGAAAGCCATGACATATTCATATTTTTTCCCCCAATTTTGTTCGTACCAATGAGGATGATTAAAGGAAATTGGATAGTCTAAAGTTGAATCTAAATGTACCCAGTTGCCATCTATTAGTGATTCATTCCAGCAATGGTCAAGATAATCATGAACAATTCGAGTTTGAAATGACAATGAATTCAATATAGCACCAAAGAGCATAGACCATTCGCTACATCTTCCTGTTCTTATCTTTGCAATCATGAGGATTTCGCCATATCTAGGAAATATTTGCTTTGATCCGCATCTATTACATGTATGAAGTTCTGTCTTTCGTAGTTTCCAAGACTCGCCCTTTATAAACTGGACGTTCAGAAGCATATTACAAGTTCTACATTTTGGATCTTTGGGCATCCAACTCATAAAGTCATTTTTGAACCATTGAAAAAGAGGTTTTAACAGTTCGTCACTGTTAAATTTCAGCATTTTCTCAGGTATCAATTGTCTAATAGAATTGACAATATTTTGATCGCAATACTGTTTTGATATTTGCTTGTATAATGTAAAAGTGTCTATCAATGGAGAAGGAGAATCAGCATAATATTGGGCCGTTGATAAGTTGAACATATCAATTATACATAAATCGGATAACATAAAAAGATGTCATTTATCAATTGACTTATTCTTATTGTCAAACAACAATATTGATTAATATCGACTTGTATAGTTTAAAGGTCTCTCAGTAGCGTATAAAAAAGTTGGCTACTAGAGCACATTGATAAAGAGCATGTTTATTTGTAAGCCATACAATGAATATAGAATACCCTTTTCTGATCGTGATCAGCTTTTATAGAAAGAAAAGGTTCTTTAGAGATCTTAAT
>JBKPPX010000178.1:0-4961 GCA_046733815.1 Thermoproteota archaeon
TAATCTTTAAAATTCATTTGAAAATGCTCTAATGCTGAAAATGGCTTAGTAAAGCCAAAGACATTAAAGTCATTCCTTCTCAATAAAGTTGTTATGACTGTAGTAATATCTGGTTCATCGTCTAACACTAGGATATTGTTATGTTCACCATCACTAGCAGTAATATTGTCTCTGCTAGTCATAGCAATTACACGTTCCTATCTTTATGACAATATACAATCTTGCTCTACTCCTCATTTTTTTCTACCAGTTAAATAATAAAACAGATTTATCTCATACTTAAGGATGTATATCTTATTCTTATTGTTAGCACTAGAAGATCTTCCCCAATGTAGCATCAAACAATGATGCATGTTAATAGTTTAAGCTTCTGCAATACATTGAAAGTGAATTGGCAAACATCTGATATTATTCTATTATTCTATCATTCATCAATCTCATTTTGCTATGTGAGAAATTCCTAGGTCTTCTTTGTACAGATCACTTTCATTCGATGGTTTTGGGAATGTCGATGATGACTGTGGCAATGATAATGTGGAATTATACGAAAATGGGTAGTAGTGGTAGTTATAGAATTTGATTCACGGGTTCGATGGGATGCGGGACAGAATTGACTCTATTATGCCACCCGCTTTGTTACAGTTAGTATAATATCTTAATAAGGCAAACTAATCCAAAGCTTTAGGCTGTTACTCATATCTTTCTAATCTATCATTATTATGATAGTAGGATTGATATCAAGGCTTTTTCGTATTCCATACCGTGGGGAAAAGTGTGGGGAATGTGTTGGGAAAAATATTCCATACAGGGGGAAAGTATCCCATACCGTTGGGAAAAGTGTTGGGAATGTGTGGAAACGTCTGAAATTTTCTAATACTATCTATACTAGTGCGTTTAATCCAATATAGGATTTGAGCTCAAATATGGTATCACCGAAAACTCTTATAGTAAGTTGATAGCATGTACGAATCAGTTAGCAGATGTATTACACAAATAAATCAAAGGAATCTCAACTTCACCATCTGATATCGTCCTTTATCTTGTTGTTTGTGTTGATTATTTCCTCTTCAATAGTAACTAATACCCACATTGTATATGGTCAAACAAATCAAAGTATAGCTAAGAATGAAGACTTACTGAATATACAAGATATCCCATTAAAAAAGTCCATGTAGGAGATATTGATGTTGCGTACAAAATGTTTGGCAAAGGTGACCCTATAATACTTTTCAATGGCGCTTCTGATAATATGGATGCCTGGGACCCATCCCTTCTAAAAGGTCTTTCTTCAAATCACACAGTGATTGTGTTTGATCAACGTGGGATTGCAAATACAACAATTGGTTCCAAACCTTACACCTATCAGCAACTAGCAGACGATACAGATGGTTTGCTAGATGCTCTGAAAATACCAAAAGCAGATGTTCTTGGATATTCTCTTGGATCATATTTAGCCCAACAGCTTACAATCATGTATCCAAATAAGGTTGACAGCCTTGTTCTTATTGGATCATCATGTGGTGGAAAGGATCATACACCTAAACCACCTGAGTTTCTAAAATTGCAAGCCGAAATTGTAAACAACTCTCTAAATAATGTTTCTATTTCTCAGGAGGAGATGAAATCGCTTGTATCTGCTTCATTAGGATCAGGATGGATAAGACTACATCCTGAATCTCTTGACATTCCAGAAAACATTACATTACAACAAGCGAAGCCTGGTTTGACCCCTGAAATATTGAATAATCAGAATAATGTAGGAAAGCATTGGGAGGACAATTCAAACTGGAGTGGTGCTTGTGATGAGCTTGCGAAATTAGCCAAGCCGACGTTGGTCATAACTGGAACCGATGATAATTTCTACGCACCACATGTCAATTCTTTAAAGATTGCATAAAAGATTCCAGGAGCATGGCTTGTACAGATCAAAGATGCTGGACATGCAGTACCGGATCAATATCCAGATGAAATCGCTAAGATATTAAATACATTTCTATAGACGACATCAACTCCACCTAGCTAATGTAGGTATTTGTTGGAGAAGAGGTCATACAGTATATAACTGCAAACCATAAATGCAAATTTGAATTCGTTAAAAGTTAACCCTGTTGGTAATTCAACAAGATATCAAAATTGGTATCATTTAACGCCTAAACCGATGAAATATCACGGTCCATAAATTCTATGTCTTCATAACTATAATATTATAAATTCTACGGGTTCGGTGGGATGCAATACACTAGTGTATGTAATCTACTTACACAGTGTAAAATGATTTAGTTAAAGAGTTATGTTATAACATATCTAGGCTTGGTAGAATTATGTGAATATATATATGCTAAAAAGACCATGACATAATTAGGATTTTAAAGAGAATACATAATCTTAAATATTTAGGAAAATTAGGATGTCTGTCTCTTTATTCACCTTAAGATCGTGTTAATGATATTTTTCTTCCAGATATACCTCTTGCTATAATTTCAATGCCTATTATTAACAGAGCTATCCATGTCGTAGCCAATGGTTGGGAAACATACCATGCGTCTATCTGACAGCAATACATAACACAGACCCCGCTGGCTCTCCTTTTAGGCGTCCATTATTGAAAAAGATCTAACTGTTCAAATATATCATGATAGCTGCAAATACTAATGAAATACGACAACAAAATCTGAGAAATTTTGACACCTTTGTACAAATAATTGGATGGTGTTAACTATATTGTAACGTTTGCTAATTAAGGAGAACTATGATTATATCGGCAACAGCAGTACTGGTAGCTTTATTGACTTCAATTGTAGCTATAACAACCATTTCTATTCAGATCTTTGCAAATACAGCTTCAGCAGAACCTCAACTAGGACAACAGCTGCAACTCACGACGACAGCAGGTAATACTAACAATACTACTAACGGAAATAACAGTATGTTAATATCGTCGCCTTCTTCTGCACCTATGAATATCCGTTCTAACATCCAGACAGATTTCAATCCAAATATGACCTATCCAAGAGTATCTAAATTTGCATACATCGATCCTCTTGGGCTAGTCATTGGTGATTGTGAAATTGGAAAGCTAGTGCTGGTTGCACCATTTGCAGTATGTAGAGGTGATGAAGGAATCCCTATTCATATTGGAGACTATTCTAATATGCAAGATGGTGTAATTTTACATGCTCTTGAAACAACATCCCATGGCAAGAATATGGACGATAGGAGATATTCAGCAGAAGGATCTCTTTTGAAAGGTAATGGTAGTGGATTTAAGAATGGTTTTGCCATATATGTTGGTGATAAGGTCAGTTTGGCACATGGAGTACAGGTTCATGGACCTGCATATATTGGAAATGAGACATTTGTAGGTATGAATAGCTTCATCTTCAATGCGAAAATTGGAAAGAGGGTGGCAGTAGGAGTGTCTAGCACTATAACCGACGGTGTCACAATCCCAGATAATAAATTTGTACCACCTGGAACTATTATAACTACACAAGCGCAGGCAGATGCATTACCCTCTAGAGTTGGTAGTCCATATGAGAAGATAAACAGTGCTGTTCTTCATGTAAATCAAGAGCTTGCAAAAGGATACAACGCGCAGACCATTCAAAAATTGGCTACAGAGATAGAAGATATACTAGAGGATGAAGAGATGCTTCAAACACAGAGTCCAACAGGAAATCCAGATGCAGGAGTAGCTGGAGGACAGTAAGAATACATTTTAAGATGCTACAGATTTTTCTTTTATATTCCCGAGTCCCCTAGAAATCTAAATCTGCTTATAAACACTGTAAGTCTAGGTGATTTAAATCAGGATATCAAAACTGTGTTTCACGAGGGAAGAAAAATCGCTTCTCGTCAGATACCTATACGTATTAACTCCATAGCTCTTTTAATATTCATAGTCATTCAAACATAATTAATTATTGACATTTACTCCCAGTTGCTCTCAGTTAATGTTCTTTCTTTAATATTATAGTCAATTCACACTTTCTTCTGTCGTGGTTGCTACTACTTCCATCAGGGTATGGTACTTTTTTCTTCCTTTAGTTATTACCTTATAAGTTCTACTTGTATATTTTCGTATATTACTATAATAAAGTCGGTCCTGCTAATTTATCGTGTCATAAAAAGCCTGAGAAATTTGCCTCTCCAATAGGCAAGGATATGAATAAGATGATCGAGATAACAAAACAGCTTGCTAGATTTGCTAAATAAAAAAGAAGACATTACCGTTAGTTATTTGTTCTAATAAATTGCTGATGAGTTTCAATTTTCTTTGTATCATTATCATAGGTTATAGTAAATGTCTTTGACTTCCCTTGAGGAATATCAGATACCCTGCAGAGATACTGTACTGAAGTTTGTTACTATTTCTCTATCAATCAACTAAGTTTTTCATTTCGCTTTACCTGCATTATTTTCCCTACCGGCATTACATTAATTACTTTGAATACATTTAAAAGTCATTCTGGGTCGAGGTAATAGGACATATCATCAAATCCATCTCACAGTAATAATAATGACTACCATCTTCATCACGGCCTTACAAAGTTTTTCTTGATTATCTCACTATTTGTCATAGCCGTATCGATTCTGGCTATTTATTCTACTGTTGCTGCATCTGATTATGGTCTAAAAAAAGATGATATGCAAATTCAGTCTCTTACACACTTAGTTAAATCTAATGATTGGTTGAATGACTATGAGGAACAGAAATTAGGAGAAATAATACTGTGGTCTCAAATAGATAATATGAATATCACCTTACAAAATAATAATAATAATACTATGCACAATCAAGCCAACTATTATTTGCATAAATACAAGTCATATATTGATACTTTGCATGCTGATAAATCAGTTGAAGGTTCATTAGCAAATCTACAACATAAAGTAGAAGTTGAGAATAGTGCATATGAAAAGTCTTTACTCAATATTTCTGAAGCTTCAAAGATTATAAC
>JBKPPX010000179.1:0-2929 GCA_046733815.1 Thermoproteota archaeon
GTATGATAGTCTGTTAAATAGGCTGGCAACAGTAGATGAAAACCTCATCGTGTATCCCGGTCACAACTATGGTTCAACTTCTATGTCTACTATAGGACGTGAAAAGAAAACCAACTATGTGCTCCAGCCTAGGTCAAAACAAGAATTCTTGCGGCTTATGACCGGTAGTAAATAGATGCTCGACATTACAGCATCTGACAGACTTGCAATCAAAAGTTTTGCTACGAAAACTCCTGTTTTTGTGTGTGTGATCTCGTATACTGCCACAAGCGAGATTTCGGGGCTTACGGTAGCAGGTGCAAATACCGAACTAGTGAAATATACATCACCAGCAGACGCGGAATTTCTGTGTCGTGGACGCTGCAGCTGCATTGATGTTGTGCCCGCTACACCCGATGGCAAGCCCACGCCGGCACTGATTACACGAACTGCATTACAGTTGGCAAGGATCCCCCTTCTGGTGGTTGATGCAGGAGCAAAGGTTAAGCCCTCAATACCTTATGTATCATTTGGAGTTGAACCTGGTAGAAACATTATAAATGAAAATGCTATGGACATCCCAAATGTCAAGCGTGCATTTGAGTACGGCGAGCTGCTTGGAAAACAACTGGCCATCATGTCAGATCTAATAGTAGTAGGTGAGAGCATTCCTGGAGGCACTACCACTGCACTTGCAGTGCTGAGAGCGCTTGGCATTGATGCAAGGTTCAAGGTAAGCAGCAGTATGCCTGAAAATCCGCACAACCTGAAAAACAAGGTAGTAGATTCTGCAATAGACAGGGCTATTGCTAATGGGATTGGAAGGATCAGGTCACCCTTTGAAGCTATATCTACTTTTGGAGATCCAATGATGCCTTCTGTAGCAGGAATTGCAAGTGGCGTGCTATCTGCAAATGGTAAGATTATGCTTGCAGGAGGCACCCAGATGTCTGCAGTCGTTGCAATATTGAAGCGTCTCAGCAGGCCGCTCGAGGGTCTTTATATTGGCACTACAACATATGTAACAAAAGATCCGTCTTCAGATCTATCTGGCCTTGTAAGAATGGCTTCGGAGCAAGTTCCAATTTTATCTTGCGATCTTCATCTAGGTGAATCAAGCAAGCCAGGTCTGCAGGCATTTGCAAAGGGGTTCGTAAAGGAAGGAGTCGGTGCAGGCGGCGCTTCAATTGTGGCTATCACAAAATCAAGAGGTAAAATAACGGGTAAAAAATTAATGAATGCAGTTGAAAAAGAATATGAAGTTTCTATAGAGGAGGCCGCAGGATATTAGCCGCATTCGAAAGCTCCCTGGGGGTCATAACTACTTTTAGCTTTTATCGGTAGATTGTAGAGTAATATTACTACCGCAGTAGAGTACCTGCAGCTTGACTATAAGCTTGCTGTAATCCTTTGCAATGTGACGGTACATATTCATTCATTGGTTTCATATCTAGTTAGAATTCCTTTGACAATAAAACTACTGATAGAACTCTCTATCTTGTAGTTACCAGTCATAATGGTGATGGTGACGGTTTGATCTGAAATTTGCGTGATATAAAGGGACTCGATGGGTCGACAAAACGCCACTCCCTGTGCACTGCTCGAGTGATGCCAATCCTTGGCGTAGTAACAATACACTTGGGCCTCTTACCAAACTCGATATAAATCTCTGATTCAGAATTGGTCATATCAGTTCCATTGAGCGATGATGTGATATTGAGAGCCTGTGTAAGCTTGCCAGGACCAGAGGTGAGTGAAAAAATATCATCGACTGGCCGGAACTGCCTCATCAATTCGACGCCTTCTACCGGCTCAATCCCCCGAATCAGGACTGCGCCTGCATCTACTTTGCTTCTTCTGGCAGAGACATTTAAGCAAAAGTGGTTGCCATAGGTTAAATACACGTAGGCTCTCCCAACGTCGCCAAACATGATTCTATTTCTACCTGTTGGACCAACATACGCATGGCTTGCTAGGTCATCACTATAGCCGTATGCCTCTGTCTCCACGATTATGCCAGCGAGCCGAAACTGTTTATTGTTATTTCTTATCGTACGGACAAGCTTCTTACCAAGAAGATCTCTTGCCACGACTTCAGTAGGTCGCTGGTAAAACGAGCTGTTCTGGCAGCTCACAAATAATCCTCCAACGACGCATCACTCTTATCTTCCTTATTGATTTCTATAGCCAGCTTTTTCAGATCGGCTTCCAGTGCAGAAAGAAGGGCTTTGTTGTAAATAACAGCTGCTGGATGGAAAGTCAAAAAGTACTTTTGGCCTGCCCTCTCTACTATCTTGCCTCTACTTGCAGTTATCGAACTACCACCTAAAAGCGAAGAGTATGCAGTCCTGCCAAGTATACAAATCACTTTGGGCTTGATCAATGCAATCTGCCTATCGAGATATGGTCTGCAAGCGGTCAGCTCGTCTTCTTTTGGCACCCTGTTGTTTGGAGGCCGGCACTTGACCATATTTGTGATGAACACCTGCGACCTTTCGATACCTGCTTTTTTCAGCAGGTCGTCAAGGATTCGACCAGCGGCTCCTACAAATGGCCTGCCCTCTTTGTCTTCGCTATGACCTGGTGCCTCTCCTATGAACATTATCTTGGTAGAAAGCTGACCTTCGCCTGGCACAGCATTCTTCCTAGACCGTGACAGCTTGCAGAGGGGGCAACCTCTTACTTCAGCAGCGATCTTCTCAAGTGAGTCATCATGCTTTTGTGCTACCATAGCACGCCATCATCATCATCTTCTCCAAGAACGTATGTCTTAAAAAGCATGCATACTTTTTCTTTTTTTTACTAATCCTATCACTATAAGTATAATTCCGGCAATAACGCCGTAAAGAGAATAGACATATGAATTGGTTATGATAAAGCAGTTCCTCTCCATTTGTTCTAAGCGCTCTGGAGTTAGAAGAGACCTGTCAACTTGTGCAAGGTCTGACAG
>JBKPPX010000180.1:0-1963 GCA_046733815.1 Thermoproteota archaeon
AGAAGAAGTAAGTCAGACAAGTTAAAGCGATGGATATTTTGCCAAAGTCTGTGGACACTGATGCCAAGAGCCGGTTTTTGTTGTTATACTAGCTATCTAAGTGTTATACATGAAATAAAGATATTGAAGAGACAGCAAAGATAATTATCCTAATAGGAAATACAAATAAAATGTATAAAAGAAGATATATCTTATAAATGAAGATAAACTCTCTTTTGTACCACACTTTTGGTATGTCTTTTTTAGATACTCTTCAGGAAAATGCCTTATACGGAAATTCATTAAATTCAATTAAAGTAGATTTTTGAACAGTTATTGCATTTACCATATAAAATAATTATAATAATTATTATTGTTTTTGACCATAATTGTTCCCAATCTTTAAATGAGTACAGGCAAGCTATTCTGTATGAAAGTTGGAATTTTGGGATCTGGAGATGTAGGTCGCAGGTTAGGTGATGGATTAATTGAACTTGGACATACAGTCAAAATTGGAACTCGTGACCCAGATAAAGGAGAGGTTGTACAATGGGTAAGTAATCATGGTGGAGAAGAAGGAAAAGCATCAGCAGGACCATTTGTAGAAGCAGCATCATTTGGTGATGAATTGACAGTTCTTGCTACAGCCTGGGAAGGAATTCCTAATGTGATAAAGATGGCGGATCCTAAGAATTTTGCACGAAAAGTTGTTATTGATACTACAAATCCTTTAGATTTTTCCAAAGGCATCCCACCAAGACTGGCTGTTGGTCATAATGATTCAGCAGGTGAAACAATTCAACGCTTATTGCCTGAAGCCAAAGTAGTAAAAGCATTTAATATCGTTGGCAATCCACATATGATACATCCAGATTTTCCTCAAGGAGGACCGCCTACTATGTTTATATGTGGAAATGATGACGAGGCAAAAAAGATGGTAACATATAGCATCCTTATCCCTTTTGGTTGGGAAACAATAGATATAGGTGGAATAGAAGAGGCCAGATTGCTGGAATCTCTTGCAATGCTATGGATTACTTACTATTTTAGAACAAATACTGGAAATCACGCATTTAAGCTGCTAAGGAAATAATAAAAGTGGTTATTTAATTACAAGATAAGGATATAGATATAATTATTATTATAATAATAATAAAAAGAAGAATAAAATGCTGATTGAAATTCAGCAGCTATATGCAAGCAGGATACAGAAGAAATCCAATACAGCAATAGGCGTACGTAGGTTGGTTACAGCAATACGTTGGAATTTCGATTCTTGACATAGTTATTTTATGTTTTTTAATGGCATTATTAGTTTTAAGGTATCCATACGAATCATGATGATATTTATTGCAATAGACATGTATACTGCGTATTTTATTTAATTGTCTCTTTTCCTCTTTCTGCTATGACACCATTCAACAGTTTCAAGTCATATATTCCTGATAAATCAGGTCGTGTTTTTCCTAAAAATCCAATATCAAATGCGCTATTAGCTGACTGAAAGAGCGATTCTTTTATAGGATCATATGTTAGTTCCATTCTTGATAATGCTGAATTTAGTTCATCCTCTGGTATAGTCTTGCCTGTAATCTTTGCAAGCTCAACATTGAATGCCTTTATTGCTTCTTCTTTATGACTATTGATCCATAGTGTTTCATCTACATGTGCTGCCAACAATTTCTTTATTATATCTGGATTGTTTTGAAGATAATCTGTCCTAGCAACTATGTCTGATGTTACAAACTGTCCATTTGGTGGCCACAGATCTCTTTCATCTATAAATAGTCTAGCATTTGCTTCTTTTATTAAACGTGCACCCCAAGGTTCTGGTACCCATGCTCCATCAATATCTTTCTTTAACATCAGAGTCAGTATGTCAGAAGGTTTTGCAGGTACTACTTCTACATTTCCTCCATTCTCTTTTGTTTTGTAACCATTATCTAGCAAGTATTTTCTGAGAGCTACATCCTGAGTATTACCA
>JBKPPX010000181.1:0-3407 GCA_046733815.1 Thermoproteota archaeon
CTAGTATAGCATCCGTAAAATAAACAAAGTCAGTATTACCGCCTGCGTAATGCTATGTCTTCACTGTTGATTTTGCAATTTTCATGACCAAGTTTTGGACGATATGACTACCCTGCTACACTGTGAAATCAAGTATATTCAAAAGTTCCTTTAGTTTCTCCTTCATTGACAATACTTCTCGTTTTTTGATGTATCTCGATCTTAATTATTGGTGTCCATTCTCTGAATTTTATGTATAACTGCGTGACGGAAGTATAGTTGCTATAATGTTGATTTTAAACAGGAATACTAAATCCAGGAAATTGTCCTATATGGTCATAATAATAAATATCCGGCGCTATTGGATTGAAAGTATGACAAGTTTATTCTTTCAATCCAATAGCACCTGATATTTATTATTATGACCATATAGGACAATTTCCTGGATTTAGTATTCCTTTTTAAAATCAAGATTATAGCAACTATACTTCCTTCACCCAGTTATGCGTAAGATTCAGAGAATGGACACCAAGAATAAAGATGGAGATGCCTCAAAAAAACGAGAGGTGTTGTCAATGAAGGAGAAATTAAATAAACTTTTGAATATACTTGATTTCACAGTGTAGCAGGGTGGCCATATGTCCAAAACTTGGTCATGAAAATTGCAAAATCAACAGTGAAGACATAGCATTACGCAGGCGGTAATACTGACTTTGTTTATTTTACGAATGCTATAACAGTGGGAATTGAAGAAGCATATGTATTTATTCCTAAACAAGAATATGCTCATGCAAAATATTTTACTGCAAAGGTTGATAGAAAAGGTAGAAAATTTCGTATGGGATTAATAGTAGCTGCACAGCCTCCTCGGTCAGTCGATCAAAATGTTCTCACTCAATTGGATCACTAGCTATAATGAAAATAACTCAGCAAGAAGATCAGTCACAGGTTTCGGCCGCAAGGCAATCATAAACACTGAACTTATACAACAGCTTCCTTCTCTTAATCTTGAGAATTCTCTTTTAATATGGCAGTGGGTTAATTTGCGTCAGTGGTTGGAATAGATGAAGCAAAGCATCGCATAATGGAAGCAGATCCATATCCAATTAAAGCATGGAAACATAGTCAAGCTCAGAACGAAGTGGCTCAAGAATCGACACATCATATAGTAGGAAAGGATACGTTTATGATTAAAATGCAAGAAATGATGTGTGTATAGGATGACATTGCACCTTTAATACTTCTATTCTTACCTCCAACTTTGCTGTCTTTGTTCTATGTATTCTTACTTCGATTACTTTCGAGTTGTGCACTGAACACCATACTATCATCATAAGACCTAATCTTTCTTGTTGCAACCTTTATTATGTTATGATAGCAAATGAAAAGACTGGCTGAATATGAATTGTCATTAAACATTTAATTATAGTTCTGAGATTAGTAAAGCTCTTAAGGATTCTTTAACTATGTGACATATGATTAGGCTTAAGGACATAGTAAATGGTAGTGTTGTCGGATCCGGATCTGACTATATAGTAATCCAAAAAAATAAGAAACGATTTCTTATTGAGATGAACATTATTAGAATACAAGAGTTAAAGAATGCTACTACTCCATATGGTTCACAATTTTGATATTAATCCGTTATAATCTCTCTAGTCAACAAATTTGGCGTAAAAAGTTAAATTCAATCTTGTAAAAAGTTAAATTGAGTTACCAATCTAATTTTAATATTTGAAAAAGACTGCTGCCGCTGAACTTGCACAATCTCAGATGAATTCAGAGACTAAAGTAAATGCTATTCCATATAACAGAAAGGCAAAAATTCGTTATGATAGAAAAGCTGAGTCTGAATTCTTTGTCGATAATTCTGCACTTGCCGGCTTTACTGGAGAGCGTATTCTTTATATGGCTGTTCGCGAGTTGATCGAAAATTCCCTTGACTCTTGTGAAAGCAATCATATTTTACCAAATATTTCATTGTCATTAAGATTACTAGATTCAGAAAATGAAATGTGGCTTATTAGTTGCCAAGATAATGGTGTTGGAATTCCTTCAGACAAAGTTCCGGTAGCAGTTTGTTCTTTTTTGACATCAGGTAAATATGTTGAAAAGCAGCAACGTGGTCTATTTGGTGTCGGCTTGAAAATGATTGCTGCCTTTTCTACAAAGGATACCGATCATCCTCTAAAGGTATGGACAAAAACACAGGACGAAGGATCAGAATATTACTTTGAACTCAGAACAGATATTGGTACAAATAAACCAATTGTCCTTGTAAAAAAGGGACTTAAACCTGGCGAGAGTCATATCCCAGATGAATATGGTTTTAGAATCGAAGCTGTATTGCGTGCACGATTATCACCTATTACAAAGAATAAAATTTATGATTACATTAGCCAGACTAGTATTGTAAATCCATACGCTATTTTGACGTTTGATACTGATGAGGGTGAAGTTATCTTTGAAAGAAGAACAGAGATAATGCCGCATCCAGCGAAGGAAGTTTTGCCTCATCCTGGAGATATGGACTTGAAAACGCTGAAAAAGGCAATCAGTAGATTCATGAACCAAAAGACAACTTTACAAGGTGTATTATGCAATTCGTTCCAAAAGCTTTCTAGCGAAAAGGCTAAAGAAATTATAACCAAGTCAAAAGTAGATCTTAAGGTTGCTGATAAATATGATGAGCATGAATTGATCAAAGTAGTTAATGTATGCAAACAAACAAAGTTTCATGCACCTAATACTGATCATCTCAGCCCTATTGGTGAAGAAATTCTAATTGCTGGGATGACTTCAGAGTATGCTATTGTTACAAATAAAGAATATGCTAATTCAGATAATAAAGATAACCAATCCCAACAACAGTTATCTACAAAGGTACTGCGACCAGTTCTGACGGGATATTCATCTAGGACATGTGTAGTTAACAATCGACCAACCATAGTTGAATGTGGAATAGCTTACGGAGGTGACATAAGTTCATTTAAACTGCATCGATTTGCAAACAAGATTCCTCTGCTATATGATGAAGGATCTGACGTTGCAAGAGAAGTAGTTTCAGAGGTTGAAATTAACAAAATGGGAATTTCTAAAAAGGAAGTAAAAGAGCAGTTTGCAAATCCAGATTCAAAATCTGATCGCGCTGTGGAATTTCTTCCAATTCATATTTTTTTTCATATTTGTTCAACTAAAATTCCATACAAGACGGCTGGTAAAGAAAGTATAGCATCAGAAGGAGATTTGAAGCGATATATGAAAGCATGCTTAGCTGATTTATATCGAAAGGTTAGTGCCCAGATCCGCAAAGAGTTCAGAATAAAAGAGGCAGAAAGCCGACTGAGACTTTACAAACATTATATTCCTTTGATCATTAATGCAATTTCTGAGTCAATTAGAGTAGATCCCTACAAACTTTCAGAAGC
>JBKPPX010000182.1:0-6130 GCA_046733815.1 Thermoproteota archaeon
ATTATCTTATATGCAGCATTTGTATAGTATATATTTCTTGCAAGACTGTTTGCGGATAATTGACTGCTTTAACGATCACGATATAAAGATTTGTCTATCGATTGCAGAGACATTTCTTAACGAACATAATAAAGACCCTAAAAAACGGATGTATTACCTTAAGGATAAGGAGAGCCCTTTAATAATTATCTTGTATAACGACTACAAGATCAAGCAGCCAGCGCACCAGCAACAATTGCAAGAAGAGTGCCACTACATAGAAAGATACGATAGTAGTAATATTGGTGTTAATGTTAGAATTAGTAACAGAGCATGCAACTACTTATTATAATGACGTAATGCGGTATCTAAAACATATTCCTTAAGAGTAATAAATAAGTCAATTGACATTATAAACCGCTACTATACCTATTCTATGCCAGCATCGCTGCGGTGATTATTATTGCTGTCATTTGGATTGTTGTGACTATAGTCTATAACAGAGAAAAAAAGAAAGTCTACGTTACCATATAATGGTAAAAGGAATAAGTGAAGATTTAGGGTGACAAGTAAAACAAAGAATTTGATTACAGGTTTGCTTGCTCTGAGTTTACTACTATTATTATTTTGTATTCTTCGTTATTAATTTGACTATTATATATCCTTTAATTACAATTATTAAGATCTAGATGGAAGCAATAAAATAATTATTCAATATGCATTTTTATATAAATAAGGTATTGGAATGAAACACTAAACTTACCTTCCCTTCGATATCTATTATTTCTCTCCTCATGTCTTCCTTCTCAGTACTTCAACTATACCTTACACACATGAATTTGTAGGACTTATCTGCAAATAAAATGAATGATGAATTGTCAAACAAAAAAGAGAAAGCAGCATCCCCATTACCACCACCGCTATTAAAAGCACTTGAAGACATGCTACACAATAAAATCAAACAGAAGAAAGAAGAAGTGACTAAAACCAAGAATATAGCAGAGAATGACAAATTATCTATAGAAATTGATACACTGCATTGGATATTATCACAATGTCTTTCTATTAGAAGACTGGTAAAAGGACAGCAGAGCGAGCTAAGCTATGATACTACTATCGCTAAAGGATTGAGGGAGGAATAAGAAGAGGAATTTTTTTCACTCCCATTTAATACTCAATTTTATTTATTATAAGTTGCTTTAATATTTTATTATGCATATCTTGGTTTTTACTGTACATGCTTTTATCAGTCTTTTTTCTAACAAGATAATAATTTTTCCATTATATTATATCATCAAATGCAAACCATTTAGTTCCTTTGTATAAACAATTAAAGAAAAGAATGTGCCATTTGTAAGCAAAGTAATACAGGAATACGATTTTTTTCAGATGACTATATTCAATATAATCCTAGACAACTAAACCAGCGTTCTTCCAATTACTATAGAATAACAGACAAGGGAAGACGTTTCTTACAAGTATACAGTGATCTTAATGGGATGATAATGATTGCATAAATAACTATTATTATTTTTATTATTACGTTCAACCATTAATGAAAGCATAAGTTACATAGGTCTTTACTGCTTGACTATCCAATGTTAATCAAGTAGTCGTCGTATTTTGATTTGATAGCATATATATACTTCCAATAGATATCTACATCATTTCTAAGCATTACTAAAATCGTAGATAAAACAATTTACTACATAATTTTTATACTAGTATCATTAATAAAAAAAGATATGAAGTCAGACATTCAGCGATTAGAATTAGCTAGTGGTATCAAGAATTCCTTAATAGAAGCAGGATTTACCAGTATTGACTTCATATGTAAAAGCACTACAACAGATATTTCTGAAAAACTTCGAATAGATCTTTATGTAGCCCAAATTATTTTTGAAGAGGCTAAAAGGATGAGAAATGTTGTCGCCAGCACCACTCGCACCACCGACGCAGCATCTATTACTACTACTGTTAACAAGGACAATGATTATAACAATAATAAACATACGTACATACATAATACATATGCCTATCATATCCTAGTGCATAATCACTCACCGCGTATAACATTATAGTTAGATAGTTACATTAATCATAATAATAATAAAAAAATTGAACATACATAAATTCCTCTCTTGTTTAATACTCAATTTTATTTACTATAAGTTGTTATAACCTATTATTTTCTTAAGGATATATCTAATGTTATCTGTTCAATCTTATAGCGTAATGCTTCCTTTATCTTACTGTTGTCGATCATATTGAGTGGTCCTTTGCAGCTGGGGCACTTAAAAAATGATTCAACAGCAGCATCAAATTTTGTTCTAGGACAATCTTTATTTCCACAATGATAGAACTCAGAGGACTCTTCATGTTCTAGCCGTTTTTGCAATCTATCGAGAATTTTTTTCTTTTGATTATCTATAAAGTTATCAATTTGATCACGTTTCGCTCGCCACCTATAGACAAACCATCCTTTCTTCTCATCCTTTACTCTTATACCAGTAATTAGTGCTTTACCAAACATATCGTAAAGAACTTTCCTTATAATGTTTATTCTTAGACCAGTGGCACTTGCAATTTCTTCATCGGTTGCGTCTTCTGTATTTAAAAGTGCACGAGCAACCTTAAGATATTCTTCTCCTCCAATTAGACCTGCAATTTTAACAAAAGGATCTTCATACTCTACCGAGCGCATCTATGAGTATATCTCTATTTTTAGATATATAGTTACCGGCTTGTATGTTACTATTGTTTCTCAATATCATCTTAAAGTAGATATAATGTCTAATTATCAACTATAATTGAATTTTCCCATACAAGCTACTAGACTTGCGTGAAATTTTTGTAATTACAAGTCATGAAAAGAAGAATTATTACAATGATTCTTACAAAAAGTTATATTTCTATCAAAATCTATTGTTCATATTGCCTTAATTTTAAGCGTTGAAAATATTTTGTATTGTATCATCCTATACTAATTTTTATATGTATACCAATTATACAACGAGATTAAACGCCTATCTGGTCAGTTCGGATAATTATTCAATATATTACTCTGGCGACTTTTAAGTTAGTAAAATCCTTAGATGATATTTATCTTGGGAAATTCATGGTATAACATAGTAATATCTGGCCTCCATTTGACTATGACGGTATCTGAATACCAACTGACGTTAAATATGACTACCGTCTGGACTATCTGATGGGAAAAGCCATCGATACCAATAGGAGATAAGGATAAAAAGTGACATCATACATCTATCGTCTATTGGGGAATATTGCAAGGATTTGAAGCAAGTTAATGATATTTTTATAGAATATCCGATAGTTAATCCTATTATAACGTAAATTTTAATTCATTTATTATCTCTCTAAATGACTTTGTCAATCCCGTGAGGGCATGAGTTATTTCTCTTAAATTTTGAGCATTCTCGGGTAAATTAATTGTCTTTTTAGAAGATAGAATTACCTTTTTGGACTCATATAGGATATCTGTTTGCTCTAATGCAGCTATAGTATTTTTTGTATTTTCAACCGCATTTTTCATAGCTTCTCTCGATAGGTTGATTTTCTCAAGATTTTTGATAATTACTGGATCATTAAACGAGTTTCTCATATCCAGAATAATATTATTAATTTGCTTTATCTCCCTGATTGATTTTAATATCATCTATCTCTATAATAATAATGAGTATATTTATTATGTCTTTAATAAGAATTTATAAGATACCATGCATAATCAATAACAATCTGTTAAAATAGTTATTAATTTAACAAAATAATAACAAAACAAACACAACTGATGATATATTTTCGACTCAAGATACAAGGTTAAGATTATTTGAATGCCTCAGGCTAATTATAGTATATAACATGTAACGTTCTGGTCTTCTCTATTTATTATTAAATGAGTAGCCAAATCTACATTATGGTAGTAATAACTATAATGCATAGATATAAAGATCTAAATTCTAATAATGGATTTTTTTAACCTTCTGATTTTCCTAATGGAGTATTTTGTGGTTAGCGTTATAATAAATATACCTATAGAAACAAGAACAATAGTTCCGCCAGGAGCCAAGTTTAATATATAGGAGACAAGGATTCCTGTTACTACAGAAAACACCGATATTGAAACAGAAATCAGGGTTGTTTTCCTGAAACCTTTTCCAAACATCATAGCAGTAATAGTAGGAATTACAATTAAAGAAGAGATTAGCAGAATACCTACTAACCGCATTGATGCAATCACAGTTATACCTGCAAGCACTACAAAAAGATAGTTCAGCCTTGTAACTTGCAATCCACTGACTTTGGCTTGTTCCTCATCAAAGGTAATATACATTAATTTTCTGTAAAGAATCAACACTATTAACAAGGTTGTTACTGCTATGGCTAAAATCATCAAAGTATCTTCTACACTTACCAGAAGTATACTTCCAAATAGAAAGCTCAACAAATCTATGGAGAAGCCATTTGATAAACTTACTAAAACAACGCCAAGAGCAAGACCAGACGAGAGCAATACGGCAACAGCTGAATCGGGGGGAATATTTGTAGATTGTCTTAATTTAGTAATACCTAATGCCGCAAGGATCGAAACAATGAAGGCAGTCCACATAGGATAGATATTTGTATACATACCTATAGCAATCCCTCCAAATGCCATATGTGAAAGTGCATCGCCAAATAAAGAATGGCGTCTTAAGACCAAAAATAATCCAATTATTGAACAAACTATCGCAACGGCAACTCCAGCTGCCAAGGCACGTTGCATAAAACTAAATTCAAGGATTTCGAGAATCATGGTTGTAGGAGATAATATGATAGATTTCGCATCAGTCTACGATTGGGTAGCGCACTATTCGGCATCATAGATAGAACCAATTACTTTGCGTGATCATTTTCTTCCTTTATATTAAATGGAATAATGGTTACCCAACTAAAGAACTTGTTAACATACATCGATAATATATCCCATCAATACTCACTGCGTACATTTAAGGCCTCTATCTTTAGATTCTCAATAGTCTGCTGTACCTTGTCAATGTATCCCATATTTATCAACAGCTTAATAGTATCATTCAATATTTATATATTATAATTAATAATAATATATACTTTTGTTAATAATAAAGCTCACCAATCTATAACTATTAAGGTCCATTTCTCTATGGGTTTAAAAGAAGAGATCTTCAAGTATGTGCGATATGCTTATATCTATATATTTTCAGGTTTATCTTTCCAAAAGCCTCACAATTACTTTCTCCACTTATTAAGAATCATGTTTTGATTTGAAATGATGCAAAACACTATAGACTAGAAAAGATACTTTTCAACGGAGAAGGATGTATACTTCTGAATTCATTATAGATGGAACACACTACTTAAGCATGTAATAAATGCATGTATTGTTTTATGGTTGCTGCCAACCCGCAACTAAGGTTGTTTTGAAATTAGAGTATTTCTGTTTAAAGGAAAATGTTTTGGAGTAGCACCAGAGCAATCAATCAATACAAGAATTGGTAAAAGAATATCAAACATAGAGGATATTCAATGCTTGAGGAAGACGTACATGGGAATTATCCACACACATGTAGAGATTTTTAAAATCAAAACATATATCTACATACATTCATCATAAGAAAAAGGCATAATTGAACTAACTATATAATAGATATAGAGAAGACAGAACAGAAAGTTTGATGACTATTTTCCATTTAAGAAACAGAATATAGACGGGAATACACATGTGCGATCGCTTTCTAAACAAATTAGAGTTATTCTGAGAATTGGGACGAATGGAAGTAGGCTAAAAGATATTGAAAGTAATGAACAGACTATTTTGATAATATTTTATTCCTTACCTCTGGCTCATATTTTTTAACGACATCTGAAAGAGGCATTCTTTTTCCTCCCACTACCTTTATGGTAACATCAATTTTACCATCTTTAATGTCTATAATATTGTATGTATCTTCAAATACTCCCCTGTAACGCCATGAACAAGCAGTTCCGGCATAGGCAATTTTCAAAGATCCTAAGTTCCAAAGCCAAGGTCTATGCTTATGACCACAGAGAACTAAGTCTACTTTAGATTCCAAGCATGCTCTTAGGGTGTCTCCTGCATCAAGAATACCTA
>JBKPPX010000183.1:0-2214 GCA_046733815.1 Thermoproteota archaeon
TTGTACACTAGTTGACTTCTTCTTCCTGGATATAGGCATCTTCTTATGGCATTATGCGGGGGCTATATTTCCTTGGAGCTAGGAAGTATAGTTATAAGATTCACGTATTACATACTGCCAATTTCTGTTAGTTCATTCATAAACACGCCGGTATCAAGCCTTGAGAACCTTGATAGGTTTATTGCAGCTCCTGGCTGCATTATTTCTCGAATATATTTGCCGGCTTCTACTTGCTCCCACCATCTCTCTCCAAACCTACCCTGCAGGTGATGATCCAACTCAACAGCACGAACTGCAGCAATGAGATAGCTTGGAACATACATTATTGCGTCTGGCAGTATGTGGTGTAGCATCCAGTATTCACCGGGCATTTCAAAGCCGGTGTAGTCCTTTATCAGTCTTGCATATACATCGCTTGCCTTTTCCATTGACAATTTCTCATGCCAAAACTCGGCCTTCATTAGTGAATTGGCAGCGTAAAGCGTGACAAAGAACAGGTCTATGAACTTGTTCCTTGCCTCGATCTCTCCAAGAATATGGTTGTTCTTAATTCCAAGCGATGACAAATATATCCTATTCTTTGTCAGCCGCTCCAGGAATATTGAGAATATCTCCGCTATACCCATTGAGAAATTGTAGCGATTCCAATATTCTGCCTGCGCGTTTATTGAAGATGCATGTACTGCATGTCCCATTTCATGATAGCACCCCTGCAGGTCAAAATATGGGCTTTCATTTTTGTACAACACCCTGATATCATGTGGCACCTCTACAAAGAAGCATATCGGTGAGGGATACTTATTCTTCCTGTGTTCCGTATCGATGTAGATTGAAGACAGGCCAAATTGCATTATCGCAAGAGTGCGTCTGACTTGCTCCACAGGGTTAACACCGACAAACTCTTTTTCAAGGTCGGCATGTATCCTGTTGCGGAAAAAATAAAAATCATCATAATATTCTGCTTTCCGCCCAAGCACCTTTTTCGAGACAGCTTGAAGCGATTCTTGAAAGGGTTTTTTTGCCTGCCTCCCCATAGACCTCACAAAATCTATCAAATTGGAGTAGGAGATCTTTTCATTCTCGAGGTAGCCATCTAAAGGAGTCAGTTGGTTGTCTGAGTATTGGCGGTAAATTCTTTCCATCTGGTCAAAGCGCTCCTTGATAACAGGTGAAATGTATCTTGTCTTTGAAATGAATTCGTCAAATACATGCTTGCGCCTTTTCGAATCTTTCTCAATACTGTTGAATTGACGCCATGTGCTCCAGTTGACCGGAGCTCTGGCAAAGCGGTAACGCGAAGAAATAATCTTTTCATTGCGTAAATTGTACAGCTTGAGTTCAAGCTTTTTAGTTGAAGAATCTGCAATGTTTTCGAGCGAGCCTAGAAACAACTCCCGGGGTTGCGAAAAGAAGTCGACAAATGTCCCTGCACTAATAGTCCTCATTTCCGCAAGCCGCTCTATCATGTGTTCACTATATGAGAGACCTGCATATTGCTTATAACGCTCGTCCATTTCCGCGACGTAGATCTGCTCGTCGAGCCGGCACCACTGTTTTAGGTCCATATGGCTTGGCATGCAGCCTATCCAATTTTAATTATCATAATACAATAAAATATGTATGCAGGGGATAGTAGTGGTTATAGTAGACGAGATATCCATAACGACAGCAGGCAGGTAATAGGATAGAATCAGCAGGCATGCTGAGAGAAAAAAAATTGGAGTCAAAAATTGCGTTCAAGGTCTTTTTCTTGCATCAATCAAAAAAAATTCCCCGAGCACCGACAAAGCAGAGTCGGAGAAGATGAAGGTAGCTGGAAGGACTATCCACATATGCCGCTACTGCAATAGCAGAGCACTCGGCTGCAATGGTAGATCGTTCTTCTTTTAAGGGTATACATCATCACCACATTATAGCAATAAAGGCGTCTCGATTTTCCATCCAAAATCGGCACTGACGCAGAAGTGTGATTATTCACTACTACTAAAAAAGGAAAAAAGTGTGGTGTCTGCTTACGCGCCAGCCATGCCATTGCGCAGCTCTACGCCTTTATGATCGTCGGCTTGCTCTAGAGCAGCGGCCTTGTGCATTTCGGACAGAGCACAACCCATCTGGGCTTCTGGCTTTCCTCTCCTCTTTAAGCCGCGGTAGAGGCCGTCTTCTAGAGTCTGACCATGATCCTTCTCCCATTCTTCGACTGGGATGCTATACTTC
>JBKPPX010000184.1:0-5753 GCA_046733815.1 Thermoproteota archaeon
TTGCCTTAACGTATTTCTTTGTTCCTTATAATTGGTAACTATACCGTTAGCGATAATGATTGGTATAGTTCAGAAGCCTTTATTTTTGTGTCATATCTTAATATCGGAATGGTCACAAAAAAATGGTGTCTGATGGACAAATGGACATGTCATAGACATCGATGGTTGGCACGTCCATTTAGTGGCTACACTAAATTCATCTACAATTTATAATTTCGCTTTTTTTATGAGTTTTTTGATCAATTTGGCTATCCATTCAAGTGTAAGGAGTTTAATTACGTGTTAGCTATAGTGTCCTGTCCTGGTATGTAGATGGCTGTTCAAGTCATTATTAGTCTGTGTTCAATATCTATTCTTCACTTATAGTGTGTTCATATAGCAGCTTGTATGTACGGTCATTATAGCTAAAGCCAGTATAGGCTCTTAAGACAGCTATTGTAACTTAAATCACTATAGTTAAACTCTATCATTCAAGTCTATGGTGATCATTATAAAGACATTATATGCTATTCCGCTGGAGATAACTCACTAAAGAGAATACCAATAAAATGAATTCACTTAAGTTAATAGAACTCAGTAAACATACTTAAAAAGCCACTAAAGATAATTAAGACACTAAACACAATAACCTTAGTCTAAATAGATACTATAAGGATAAGAACAGACAAAACAACGATATTCGTATAAAATCATTAGTAACAATAACATGCATGCACGTATCTATTGCCTAGAAATTGTTTCTATAGTAAGATATCCAATAGAGTCAGCATTTCCTAGATTCTTACAGCGAACATAGCGTTTCTAAAATGTACAGATAGAGTATGACAATCTAAGAAATTTGATTATAAACCCGACTTCCTATACGAAAGAGACAAACGAAAAGCTATAACCATTTTTGAGAACATACAGAAAATTAAAAGGGAAAGACGACGTATGGGTTTGTAGCGAGAAGTTCGTTGTATGTTGCCGCGCGATGACGATGAATTAACAGCACAGAACATCTTTTGGAATGGGAAATGAGGCAATAAAGCCAAATAAATGAAAGAAAAACAGTTCGATTATTAAAGAGTAATTGTTATAGTATAGAAATATTAAGACAGCTCTGAATTCAATAAATTTACTGATGACTTTATTTTATGATGTATAGAGCTATCACTACAACATAGCTTAACTTCATGTAAGCAGAATATTATGGGTGGCATTTTGTTCCATATTTAATATAATATTGCAAAGCAATGAAAAAGGATGTCTAAAGTATAGGTATTCCAATTTCATTGCCTCTTCCATTCGCTTTAGAAATGCAAGTACATATCATTAACTAGTATGATCTGAATATTTTATCTATGACAGAACATAAAAACCCCGCTCCTACCGTGGACATTATTCTACAAAAGGATTCTAATGTCCTTTTAATAAAAAGAAAAAAAGACCCATTCAAACATCATCTAGCTTTACCTGGCGGCTTTGTAAATGAAGGCGAAAAAGTAGAGGATGCCGTGAAGCGTGAAGCAGCCGAAGAGACCTCATTAGAGGTAGAACCTATTGATATCCTGGGAGTTTATTCGGATCCAACACGAGACCCTAGAGGACACATCTTGTCGATAGTCTTTGTAGGCACAATTCTCAGCGGCGAACCAAAGGCTGGTGACGATTCGCAAGGTGTTGAATGGGTGAATCTAGACGAATTAAAAATGAAAAAGCTTGCATTTGATCATCAGCAAATTCTTGCTGACTATAGGGATTGGAGAAACTCAGGTAGAAGTTTCTGGTCATCGAAACGCAGAAATTATTAATAATCATAGTATTATTTTTTATTATAAGAAGATCGTATCTGTATCAGATATTTATTGCAATATTCTGAATAAAAACTGATAATCGAACATCGGATTAGGATTTTTGGTTTACAACATTGATTGATTTATTATTATAGGCGCAGTAGATTATAATGAAAAATTTAATTAATTTCATAAACAAATAGCACTTTTAATATTTTTAAATTTTGAACGGTATTAAACAAGAATAAACAAAAAATTAGATTTTCGTACATGGGTTTGCAGAAATTGAGAACAGTTGTTCCTAAACATTTTATGCAGGAGCCGCTTCCCTTTATGTTATGACGAAGCTAACTCCCTCGTTATACACTAATTTTCCAGTTCATCAAACAATTGACATTATGGATCACTCAGACATTCATAAGGCTGTAGCCAATATGGTACAAGCATACGCGGACCTAAATGAGCAAGGGAATTTCAGCTATCGTTTATTACTTCCCAAAGGAGAAAAGTTATTAACGGCAAAAGCAAAAAAAATTGGATTGGCTCTGCAGGCAGAATTGTTGCTTGCTCTAAAGAAGAATAAACTAAAAGTAAACCTTAAAGAAATTAGATATATACATGATGAAAATCATTATGGATGGCTTCTTTTTAATCCAACTGTTCAGGAACGATTTGCTAAAAACAATCAGTAGGATATTAATAGGTTTTTGCTTGATCTTCTTTTCCTTTGAATCTTGACATCATAAAGGGTTGGTCCAGTCTCATTACATTACTCAATATCATAGAAATAATCAGTCCTAGAAAAAATCCTCCTAGTAGATCAGTCAAATAATGCTGCATTACATATAACCTAGTGATTGCTATGATGGTTGGAAACAACCACGTGATCAACCCGACAGCCCTTGATTTTTTATTCAATGCGAAACCAATTATAAATGCAAAGGCTGTAGCTTGCGCTACATGATTCGAAGGATAGGATAGATCACGTGCAGATGGAATAGGACTGTCATTTTCTATCTTGAAGTTTTTAGATAACTGCAATTCAGGTTCGAACCCATATGGTGGTATTGGTCTACCCACTACTGGCTTGATATACATTATTAGAATCGTAATGATAACAATTGATATTAAAGAAATCATACCTATTTTTCTAGTTCGCCGAATTATAGTAAGAATAATCGCAATGATCAGTAGAGAGAAAACATCACCAAATGTGGTAACAATTATTATTAATGTATCTAAATTCTTGTTTCCTTGAAGAGACTTGAAGTATAGGCTTAGGATGTTATCAATACCTGATGTAGATCCTGACATTACCAGTATAGTAAGAATAACAAAGGAAATTAGCAAAGCTAAAAACTGAACTGATCTGATTGGTAATATCCACGATGGCCAAAAATCAGACAATAGCACTGATAAATACTCTAACAAACAATGCATTTTTAATTGTTTGTTCATAGATAAAATAAAACAAGGTTGTTCAAGCTGTCTATATATGTATATGTATATATATTTATTTATATATAACCAACGGTAATTAATTTCAAATTCAAATAAACAGCGCTAAATTTATTCTGAGTATCTCTTTTAATTTGAAATTACTGAGCTACGGATCATAGAATACCATTTATTACATAGATATTATCAATTCAAAATAAAGATCAGGATATATATTCAAATATATAAATGACTACCACTGCTATCTATTAATTTATGATCATATCAATTTACAGCTTTATTTCGTTTGGATTCATCAATTTTTTCAATCTTTTTCTTTAAAAAATTGGGTTAAACAATTAACTTATTTAATATCACATAGATGTTAATATAGTTTTGAATCATCCTGTATATTCTTTGCAGAGTCAGGATCTTTATCTGTGTAATAGTTTATCATACCCATTTTGAGCACTTTTAATGACAATAAGGCGCATTTTATTCTTGCAGGTCCGAGGTTCATCAGTCCGATATTTTCTAAAATGTCATCCTTAGCAAGGTCCTTAACGGCAGTCAAAGGTTTATCCATAACCATTTCAGTAAGCATAGAAGCGCTAGCCTGACTAATTGCACATCCTCTTCCTTCAAATTTAATATCCTTGATTTTTCCTTGTTCAACTTTTAGATGAATGTCAATTTCATCTCCACATAGAGGATTGCTATCATGCGTACTAACGTCGGCATGCTCTAATCTGCCCTTATTTCTGGGATTTCTGTAATGGTCTAAAATAATTTCTCTATAGATATCGTCACTCATATTTTAAACAATCTCCTAGCATAGTTAAGTGCATTGATGAATATATCTACCTCTTCTTTCGTATTATAGATATAAAAACTTGTGCGTGACGTTGCCGATACACCTAATCGTTCCATGAGTATCTGTGCACAATGATGTCCGGATCTTATTGCCACGCCTTGCTCATTCATTATGGTAGCAAGGTCATGTGGATGAATATCAGAAATATTAAAAGACACTACTCCACCTCTATGATTAGGATTAGGAGGACCATAGAGTGTGACTCCCTTTACGTCTGTTACAGCTTTTATAGCGTAACTCGTAATATCAATTTCATGTTTCCGTACCTTATCCATACTAAGTTTATTAAGATAATCTATCGCAGATCCAAATCCAATCACATCTGCAATGTTAGGGGTCCCCGCTTCGAATCTGTAGGGTAGATCATTATATATCGTTCCATGTTTATGGACTTCTTTTATCATATCTCCCCCGCCTATAAAGGGCTTCATTTTATCAAGTATCTCTCTTTTTACATACAGAATGCCAACGCCAGTAGGTCCGAGCATTTTATGGGCTGAGAAGACCATAAAATCGCATTTCATTCTCTGAACATCTACTGGCATGTGGGGAACGGATTGAGCTCCATCTACAAGCACTGGAATTCCTTTATTATGCGCCTTAGCGATAATTTTTTCTATAGGAACTAATGTACCGAGTACATTTGACATCTGACTAATGGAGACCAGTTTGACCTTATTGCTTTGAATAATTTCTTCATATTGTGTCATATCTAGATAACCATCATTGTCAACCCCAATGTACTCTACTATAGCCCCCTTTTCCTCAGCAAGAATTTGCCAAGGAACGATATTGCTATGATGTTCCATTTCCGTAATGACAATCATATCATTTTTGTTGACATTTGGCCGACCCCAAGAATATGATACCAAGTTTATTGCCTCAGTCGCATTCCGAGTGAAAATTATTTCATCTGCAATACGAGCATTAATGAATTCTGCAACTTTTTGTCTAGTGCTTTCAAATGCTAGCGTAGCTTCTTCTGCCATTTGATGTACAGCCCTATGAATATTAGAATTGTAATTCGTATAATAATCAAGAATTGCATTAATTACTGAAATCGGTTTTTGAGTAGTAGCAGCATTATCAAGATAAACAAGTCTTTTGTTCCCGTTAATCTTACGCTTCAATATTGGAAAATCTTCCCGAATTTTAAAAACATCGAGAGCGCTTTCCTGTATCATTGCTTAATTAAACATCCTATTAAGATATAAACCTAAGAGTATAGAAGGTTTCGGAATAGAACATAGAGGAGTATTATTAAATTTCAGACATAGCATTCCATCAGTATTGCAAGTCAATATTTATCCTAATGTTAATAGTTTCATTGCATTACTTGACGGGAACAATAAAAAGTACATCAAACCATGATTTTGCGTGTAATTTTTCTTGTAATTTTTCTTGTAGTTTGTTATTTATAAAGCCAGCATCTTACATAACCGTTATTTTCTGTTTTGATCTCTGGTGGATTCTCTTTACAAATATCCATAGCATATGGACATCTCGAAAAGAATCGACAGCCAGATGTTAAATTCAAGAGGTTTGGTGGATTGCCTTTGATAAAGTGCATTTGCTTGTCACTCGAATGCAATTTTGGAATAGCAGAAAGCAATGCTTGAGTGTATGGATGCTTAGCATTTTTGTAGATCTGAGAAGAAGTTCCAAAC
>JBKPPX010000185.1:0-3692 GCA_046733815.1 Thermoproteota archaeon
GCCTGCACTTGATATAAAAGCATTTTTGCAATTCTTCTTCCAAGCTCATGTTCTATCATAAACTTGCGAATGTCTTCTGAAAAACTATCTTTATCTTTAGTTTCTGGAAAATATGCTTGTTCTTCTTTTCCATGATGGAACCTGTCAACAAATTCTTCAATTATCACTGAAATGATTTTAATATCTTCAATTGGGATATTTTTATTAGCATAAAGCTTGTTAGAACATTTCTGAGCAATATCTCTTAATCTTCGTATTGTGATATGATCTTGTTTAAGATCCTGTGTAGCATCCAATAAAGTATTCTCTATCTCTAGTTTGAGATATTTAATTCATTTGAAGTATATATTTAGATCTCAGATAGTGTATGGATTTAATGGAAACGTAGTCTTTTACATATATGCCTTGGCTTTTGATATATTGAATAGCCCAATTCAATTATAACTTATTGATTTTGAATGACTCATGCAAGAAAATCCATAGTTTTATAAAAGTGAATCTTCTACTATATTTTGCATTCATTCTGTCTTTTAAAATCATCATATGCAGTCTTTATGACTTTTGTATTTTGTCTTGAGATTCGCAATTTTCACTTCTTACTATGTAATTCATCGTGTAGATTGCTACGGCCTTCCTTTTGTTGGTGGTGTATTCTATCCTCGTGGGTAGTGAATATAGCTCCACATACAAAGCATTGGAAATCAGAGGATATTCTTTCTATATCGCCAATAGATTTACTAATAGAATAGGAGGATGATTTCTTTGCCATATAGTCAATTTAACGTCTGGATAAATAAATCCTTTGGAATGAATTGCAATATGGAGAAGTTACTAATATTAAATTTTTTAAATTCTCCTTTACAAATAAACCCGCTTTCATTCCATTAATTTTAAGACAAAGAATACTTTTTTGTCTTCTCTGTACAATTATAGGTCCGCACGTACAGTCATTGAATCTATCAATTATCACTCTATGCTCTATTAATAAGTTAATACGTAGTGACTCTCTTAGCATCTGCTTATTGTTATTATTGCGCCAGATATGCCATCTATATTATGTCCACTATTTTTTTCTCTATCATCATAAACTGCGAATAGTCTACAAATCACTTCAATTGTACGTTTAGTTTGAATATCATATTGAATATTTTGATCTATTGTAATGAAAGGTCTTTCAAATGATCATTCAAAAATATTCATTGTTCATAATGATTCTAACCAATAATAGATTTTCTTCATACCTTAGCTTTACCGTCTACATAGAATCAATAGTCACAACAAATCCTTCTAATATTGATAGGAAAATAATAAAATCATATTCTCTAAGACCAAAGATAGAATTTTTAAAATACTATCTGTAGTAGATGATTCAGAAACATCTATGAAATCAGCCTAATATTCTGTAGAAGAATGACAAAAAGAAATTATTGCAATAATGCACAATTAATTTGATTAATCGTATTTGATATCATTAACCTGAGCTATACATTCTTCACAACAGTGCATATTTATCGGATAAGAGAAGCAAGCACAAGAATACTTATCTTATAGAATGTGAAGTGCATTATGATGGAGTTATAATAAAAAGAATTCATCTGGTATTTTTGCATTGATATACAAAAATGCAAACTTACACTTATAAAATAGTCTTATTTTATAAAAAATCAAGATCTAATCATCACTATGAAAAAAATGGAAATTATAATACCGAATAGAAGATTGCACGATGTAAGCGACATACTAAAAGATGCTAATGCTGGAGGAATGAGCTGCTACCGAATAGAAGGCCGAGGAAAGATAAAAGCAGAAGCAGTTTCAGTAGGAAGAGGCACTATGCATTATAAACCAGAGTTTATTCCAAGAACTAAGGTTGAGGTTGTTGTTAAAGATGAGCAAGTCGAGAATTTAATCAAAATTTTGAGAGAAAAGTTGGGAGATAACATTGGAGGAAAGATATTTGTTACGGATGTGGTTATGGCAGTAGATTTAACAACCGGAAATAGAGAAGAGTCTGTAATATAGTATAGATTCTGACAGGATAAAGTTTTTCCACTGTGTTAAGTTTAACCACTTGAACTTCTAGTAAGTATTGTTATAGAGCAGGATATACTATCTCATATTGTTGCTGAGCATAAAGATCCGTTCAAGATTACTATAAAAGGAATAATAAGTTCGCCACTTATTACAATCGATGAAAATCTATAGTTGTAAGTGCTATATTATTGATGATAAGTAAATGTATAAGAAGACTAGATACTTTTCCAAATACATTCTGTCTTGTATGTACACTTGAAGAACTAGCTTTAGAAATCCTTGACTTTTACTTTGATGTTTATTTTTACAAAATCATATTCTTAATATTATTCACTGTTCATAAAATTTACTAAAAGTTTTTTAATTGTTATGATTGCATCTCTTCATGTTGTTATAGTCTTATAAAGTAATAATGCTGCTCAAGACCAACATAGAAACGGAAATAATATACAAGACATTGAAAAGAGGTATAGTAATAGAAGTTGGTTCGTTTTGGTATTTTAATTTTTATTTTCCTTTGCGCTTTGATATAAAAAGGCTTTTTTATGCTGTTCATATTTTATAGTTGTATGTAATTTCTTATATAGAAGAGCTCATTCAAATGCCCATGGCAAAAGTGCAGCATTACAGAGGTCTGAATACCAACCTTGATAGTCTATATAATAGTATAAAGAAAGAGATTCAAGATCAAACAGAATTGCAGATTATTTCAGAATACAAAGGAACTTTGAATGAACTGCCTCTACGTAGTATTGTCGCTATGAATAACTCGTTGAAAGTTTGGGCTGGTTCATTACGAGAAATCCATATATCCATAACAGGATCTCCCAATGACTACGCTGTTGAGGTTGCCTCAGGTGCATGGTTTGGAAGTCTTGTATGGCCTGGAGCAGTCGGATTAATAGTAGGAGGACCAATAGGTCTAGCAGGAGGAGTTGCTGTTGGTGGAATAATGGCCTATGAATTTGAAAAACACATATGGAAGAAAATACTTGAAGTTGTCAAAAAAGAGAGTGAGATTCAACCTACAATAGATTCAGTTGAGCATTATCATGAGTGAACTATAGAACGCTGATTGTTATTTTATATTCTCTTTTTTCATTTCACAAAGCATTAGCTTATCTTTACTGCATGTACTTAAATAAAAGGCAACTTTCTATAAAATTAACAGTGCCTCATTAGAGATGATGAATATTTTTAGATCCTTGATTGGTAACAAATATTCGAAATAAATTCGAAGGGTTGTTGTTAAGAATAATTTCTCCATGTATGACTGCATTTTGTGCATCGGTAAAATTGTGTAGTAGCTTCATCAGCAGATCTTGTCTGTAACATCCACCAAAATGCATTATTATTTTTACACTTTGGACATTCAATAGTTGTTGTAGGTAATATATCTGGACTCTTATCGCTATCAATAACTTTAAGTGAATTCTCTGTATTTTCAGTTGATGATATTGTGTTTTCCTTAGTGTACCCCTTCTCTTTTTCTTTGTCTACTGAAAAACCACATTTTGGACAAAGAGCTATGCCTTCTTCTATCTTTGGCCGCATTCGTGTTTCGCATTTAGGACAGAATTTCACGTATGCAAACCCCTCTTCTACTTTTTCAATGCTGTCTTTAACGTACTAGTAAGTTCCTTAATATGCTCTGAAGC
>JBKPPX010000186.1:0-2454 GCA_046733815.1 Thermoproteota archaeon
GATCTAAAGGGTCAGAAGGTATTCAAGAACAGCAATAAAATTCAAATTCACTTTACTAACTAGAAAGATAATTATATACTGCTTTCTTTGTCATAATGATCAATCAAAGTAAATAGCTGTAAATGATCTACATTCTACAAAAGGACCCATCTTCAAGGTATTAACGGGAATATCAATATTAACTATCGCAGAATTAAAATGATGTCACATACACACACATATACACACTACTCATATGCAAGCATAAAAGAATCAGTAAGAAAAAACACTTTCTATATTATTATTGTTATTGTTATGTATAATCTTAATATAGTTTGAATAAATTGGTTATCGACATTTTTTAAATTAACTGTTATTGTAGCAAATCTTTTTCTACCTGGCTAACCTTGACCTTAACTTTATCTTTCATCTTTCATTCTTTACAAATAATCCTACAAAACCTTTGATCTTAGCAATGCCATCTCTTAGTCGGCTGATTTCTATAAATAGATCTATGTTGGCAGGAATTATCAAACACAAACAAATTTTCATTTCTTCTTCGCATTACTACTACGATATTGTTACCATAATCATAAAACTGCGTAGTAGAGACAGCATAGACGCCGATAGCAAAAAGCTTAACACGTCTACTGTAAGTAGCATTCATGTTATTAGAGAGAGCATAGACATCACAAAATGGATATACCTTCTTATTGCAAGAAACTTGCATATCCAATCTAATCAGTGAATACAAGTTGGAAAACAAGTTGAAAATTCTCGGTTTTGCAGGGAGTCTGAGAGCAGGTTCATATAACAAGGCGCTTTTACGCGCGGCGATAGATTTACTGCCGGAGGGGGTAACACTAGAAATTTTTGATCTTATCGGGATTCCTGTATTTAATCAAGATCTTGAGAGCGATATGCCTACAAAGGTAAAAGAGTTCAAACTGAAAATAAGGGAAGAATCAGATGCTATTCTCATTGCTACTCCAGAGTATAACTTCTCAGTACCTGGGGTGTTAAAGAATGCAATTGATTGGGCATCAAGGCCATACGGTGATAATTCCTTCGATGGCAAACCAGTCGCGATCATCAGTGCATCTATTGGAATGCTGGGTGGTGCTAGGGCTCAGTATCATCTCCGTCAGATGTTTGTGTTTCTGAATATGTATCCAGTCAACGTGCCAGAAGTCATAGCCACGTTTGCACAGGATAAGTTCGATGCAAACGGTAAGCTAGTTGACGAGAACACCAGAAAGTTCTTGGGACAGCTGCTTCAGAATCTTGCAAACTGGATTAGGAGACTAAGAGGAGAAAAGTATTCTGCTTAACAATTAATGTTAGGGATCCTAAATTAGATGAGTGTCAAAAAGGGAGGCAATAACAATAACATAGAATCCAAGATCTGTACTGAATAAAGTATATTCAGTACAATATGATTCAATGGTGATGGAAAACTTAAAGATAATGCATATTTCTCCGTCTATTCAAATGTTTTTAAGAGCATTATCCGTACATTACTCCTTCCCTGGTTGGGGCTGGACTTTGTCCTTGTTGTCCTTGTCCTTGTTGTTGTTCAGCAAATGATTGAATTATCTTTTCCATTCTCATTTTTAGACTTGCTCCTTGTTTCCTAAGTTGTTGAGTATCTATTTTCAGGCTTTCATTATTCGTAATATTACTAAGTGATTCTATTAGAATGGCTGCTCCTTCTGGATCTGGCATTCCTCGTGCTGCATATATGAGTAAAGCTTTAGAAGCAATACCATTTGATAAACAGGAGGATAAAATTCCGCCAGCTATTCCCCCTATAAAAGCTGTTGTTGGATAAATATTACTACTACCATCATCATCTTCTGCTTTTTCTTCTTTGTTTGTTACGTCGCTGTTATTATTATTATCATCATCATGAATAAGATTTGCTGCATCCGCTGCTCTACCATCACTTGACAATATTATGGGCATTCTTTTTGAATCAGGTAATCCTTCTATGGCAATGCCATCTAACACCAAAACTTCTTTCACTTTATTATTTAGAGCCCATTTCACAACTGTATCTAAAACAGAATACATACCATGAGCCATTATGGGTGCTTCACAGACAAGTACGCAAACATTACCTTCATCATTTGAATACAAGCGAAATGGATGCCTCAGCTTTCCTTCAGCGTAAATGACACCAGGTACTATGAACTCAGATTCTACACATGCGATTTGATTCATATGAAGTTTGTTGATAATGTAACTCGTACTTATCGATCCCACTAACCCTGCCCCTGGAAAGCCTGCAATGAGAATGGGAGAATTTAATTTTTTCTTTCTTTGCACAACTTTGGCTAAGGGTTTAACCCTAGTTTTACCTTCTATAGTACCGTTATCTATATCAAGATGAGTATCACTTGCTTTTTCTCTTCTCATTATTCTTAAAGATCTCGATTTATTATTAGTATCGTAAGCCACATAAAGTTTGCCATA
>JBKPPX010000187.1:0-1741 GCA_046733815.1 Thermoproteota archaeon
CAATAAGATTTGGATAAGTATTATTATTAATATATACATAAGTTGTCGTTCCGTTACTTTCAATCGCTTCCTTCTTCAGCGGCAAAGCAAAATCCGTCGACGATATTTCATCTATAAGATTGAGTGAAGCATTCTTTGCCTCAGATTCTCCTTTATGCTTTTTCGATTCTAGATATTGTTTTGCTAATTCCTCTAATTTCTCAAAATCTACCAATACTGTCAAAATTGTATTAGTCTAACAGCTTAATTACTTTATTCAATCTTAAGACATTAATTATCCATCAGTATTTTTATTACGTTTATTTTAAATATCATATAGCGATTTTGAAAAAACAAATTGTAAAAGAGATTGCAAAAGAAAGAATTGATCTCTTGATAGCGAATGCTTTAGTCGAAGTCAGAGATAATGAGAAGCTTGCCTATGGCCAAGCAATGCTTGCAAAAAAAATTGCCATGCGATATAGACTGAAACTTCCGTATCGTATACGTCAGTTATACTGCAAAAAGTGTAAATATTTTATTACTCCAGGAAGAAATGCTCGAGTAAGAATAGGGAGGTCTAATACAAAAGCATTAAGAATTACTTGTTTGAAATGCAATCACACGTATCGTAAGATATTACAACCTAGAGAATAATCGTTGGACTGTTGAAAACAATTTACTAAATGAGAATAAGGATTTATAAGGGATCTAGCGCGTGATGAATCAGTAATAACTATGGCCAAGGCTTATGATATTCCAGCCTCTTATCTCATTACTAGATTGGCGGAACAGCTAAAAAAAGATAAAAAAATTGAACCTCCAAGCTGGGCAGCGTTTGTAAAGACCGGTCCTCACGCTGAAAAAATTCCTCAAAATAAAGACTGGTGGTATACTAGATGTGCGTCTTTAGTAAGGAAAGTTTACATGCACGGTCCTATCGGAATTTCTGATTTGAAAAGTGCGTATGGCGGTAGAAAAAGGATTGGATATAATTTGGATCACCATAGAGACGCTGGTGGCGCAATTATCCGCAAGGGATTACAACAATTGGAGTCAGCTGGCTACATAACTAAGAAAAGTAAAGGTAGATTAATGACAGATGATGGGATGAAAAAAATCGACAGGTTAGCTACTGAAATTCATAATGAAATTATTAAAACTGCACCAGATTTGCAACGATATGCGTAGTTCTTATCTTTGAAGATATATGTCATCTCCTCAAACATCACAACCAAATGATGAGGAAGCAAGGCGACGCGAGGCTGAAGCCGCAGCCATGCGACAACGCGCTTTATTAGTTCTTCTGGATCCTGCAGCCCGTCAGAGGCTAATGAATATTAGAATAGTAAAGCCTGAGCTTGCTGCTGCTGTAGAAAATTATCTTATAAACGCAGCCTCATCGGGAAGACTAAACAGAGCTCTTACAGATGATGAATTGAAACAGATTCTACTTAGTCTCCAGCAGCCAAAACGAGATTTTAAAATAAATAGACTCTAAGAATATGCAGATGCTTGAATTCTTTTAATAAACTTTCTCTTTAACTTTCATATCGCTGTAGTGTGGAGCCGTACGACAGGGTGCTGACATTCTACCTACAAGTAAGTAATTTAGTAATACAAGTCTAGTTAAATATATTAAGTATTAAACAATCCTTGAACCTTATGAAGGCAGCCGTATTTCATGAATATAGTAAAGATCCAACAAAAGTTGTGAAGATTGAAGATATTGACATGCCAAAGTTGAAACCTGATGAAGTTA
>JBKPPX010000188.1:0-6684 GCA_046733815.1 Thermoproteota archaeon
CATACATTATTATTATTATATTGCTAGCATCAACGATCGGCAGTATATACGACAAATGTTTCAAGTATTCAATCAGCAGTTCCTGCTAATGATTATGTAATGTATCATATATTTTTCAAAATTGCTACTTGATTCTAAATAAATGAGCGATTTTTATTAATAAAGTTTATAATCTATCAATACTATTGTTACTATCTTTCAAAATTTTATCTTACTATAATTGATTGGTTACAATTGATCTATTTAAAAAAAGAATGGTTTTCCTTCTATTCAGTCACATATGCTCTTTCGCCGTGTTGTGCCAGATCCAGTCCAACTTCTTCTTCTTTTGGGGTAACTCTGATTCCACCTGGCCACACAATATCCATGATCTTGATAATTAATGCGGTGATACCCATTGCCCATGCTAAAGCTGCAAATGCTCCGACAGCGTTTTCATAGAGTTGTGCCGGGTTTCCAAAAACAAGACCGTTGTCTCCCCACGGCGTAAATCTTTTTTCAGCAAATAGTCCTGTAAGTAATGCTCCTGCAAGTCCACCTATACCATGTACACCCCATGTGTCTAGTGCGTCATCCCATTTGCGTTTATTCTTGAACATTACTGCCGCGTAGCAAACGACGGAAGCCACTATACCAATGATAAGTGCAGACATTGGCGATACAAAGCCAGAGGCAGGCGTAATGGCTACCAAACCAGCTACAGCACCAGACGCTGCACCCACAGTAGATGGTCTTCCTGTATGAGCCCATGAGATTAATCCCCAAGTTACTGCTGCCATTCCTGTTGCTATTTGGGTTGCAACAAATGCACTTGTTGCATTTGTGGCTGCTGCTGCAGCGGACCCAGCGTTGAATCCAAACCAACCAGTCCATAGTAGTGCTGCTCCTAAAACTACCATACCTATATTGTGAGGTTCCATCGGTATCTTTCCATATCCTAGTCTACGTCCAAGCATTAGAGCAATTACTAATCCAGACCAACCCGAGGTGATATGAATTACAGTTCCTCCTGCAAAGTCAAGTGATCCTAAACAACCAGTCCAGCCAAATCCACAATAACCAGGATTAGCACCATAATTATCTGCTGCCGTAATTTCCCATGTCCAGTGAGCAGCAAAGTCATAAACAAATGTTGCCCAGAGAACTATGAAAACTATAAATGCACTAAATTTCATTCGTTCTGCTAATGCTGCCACGATTAGAGCTGGCGTAATTATTGCGAACATCATCTGAAATACCATATAAGTCTGATGTGGAATTGTGGTTCCATCTATACCTCCGTATGCATTTGATGGAACATCATGAAGAACGTTATTTAGACCGGCCCAATCAAATGTACCTATAAAGCCATAGCCGCCTGCATCTGGTCCAAATGCTAATGAATATCCGAATATCGCCCATTGCACTGCAATTACTCCTGTTGTTATGAATACCATATGTAGTGTGTTTACTGCATTCTTCTGCCTTGCTAAACCACCATAAAAGATAGCTAAGCCAGCAGGAGTCATCATTAACACAAGCGCTGAAGATGTCAGCATCCAAGCATTGTCTCCATGATCTATTGGACAAGGTATCAGATCTCCTTCAGCAGTTTTATTATAACTTCCATCCTCGTTTTGCTCAAAGCACTGATATTTCACAGCAGGATCATCTTCTGTATAGGCTAATGCGTTGCCTAAGAAATGTACTGAAAACAATCCTGTCAATCCAACAGCAACAAGAATCAATAGAATTAATCTTGATCCTATCCCTTTTGGTATCATTGTCTCCAGTTTCTGTGCAGAACTATAAATAATATTATTAGTTTCTTATTATTTACAATGTGATAATAAATATTGTAAAATATCAAAAAAGTATTTTTATAATTGTTGAATAGTAATTATCCTTATTTACACATTTTAGATTATTATTTTTTTCTTTGATTCTAAATATAATATATGATTACTATTTTTATAAACTAGTTACACGTCATTAAAAAACTACGATATCTGTAGAAAATTAGTTAATGCAGTGTTCAAATTTATCTGACTAACAAAATTGATCATTTTCGTAATTCATATGTATATAACTTACAAAATAAGCACTGTCTATACAAGCCATACGTGAGAATATCCTCAAATCACTTCTAGTTTAGAAACAATAGGATAATAAATGCGACTAAATAGTCATTTCACATACGTCGTTGCATGAATTCAATACCTAAATTGCATATCATTACAGTTTTCAATGGGGAAACACAAATGCAATACCAAATGACTTTCAGAAGGCAAGAAATATTTTGACTACAAAGAAGGAAAGATCTCCAAGAAAAGGAATACCATCTTTATCGTTTACTAAGTGGATATTTGATAACAAAGCATTAGAGGAATGTGTATCCAAAAGGACTTGAAGATTGATAACTCCTACAAAATTTTAATATATGAATTTGGTCGAATGGACACTTTTTCTTTAGCTTGTAATATTCTGAATTCTCTGGAATCTAAGACACAAGGTATTATATGTAAGCTATATTTTGTGTTTAGGTAGATTTTTAAGGATGCTATAAGAACAAATTATTGAATTAAATTGATCGCCTCTCCATCTGTCGATATTCTTGAGAGAGCAGACGAAAAAATTGTCATTAAATTTAATAATATTCCAAGACAGTATATAAATGCTATTAGAAGAACTTCGATAAGTGAAGTACCTACTTTAGCCATAGATGATGTTGTAATTTTAGAGAATTCATCGGTTATGCACGATGAAGCGATTGCTCATAGACTAGGTCTTATCCCATTACTAACAAATCTTGATAGATTTGTAATGCCTCATGAGTGTGATTGTAAGAGTACGCTGGGCTGCTCAAAATGTAGGGTGTTATTAGTATTAGATTCAGAGGCAAATGAAAAAACCAAAGTTGTTATGTCTGGCGAGCTCGTGTCTGAAGATGAGCTCATAAAACCGGTTAGTAAAGATATTCCAATTATCACTCTTGCTCCAGGTCAGAAACTAAAATTTGAGGCTTATGCAAGACTAGGAATTGGAAGAGATCATGCGAAATGGCAGCCAACTTCAGCAGCGATTGTTAAAGATGGAAAGGATGAGAATGAATCTATCCTTGTTATTGAGACTAATAAAGCATTAACAGCAGAAGAAACACTGATGGCAGCTATTGATAAAATAAATTCTAAAATCAAGAATTTCAACCATATAATCCAACATCTTGAAGTACCTAAGAATTCCTCCTAGGTACATTTATTTGGGGATTCTAGATAACTGACGGAGACGAAGAATAAATTATGCTTGTTAATACTGCAATAGATAACACAATCTGGACTCTTCGTAGAGCTTTCAAAAAGAATAAAGCTCAAATTTGGAAGGCTCTTGAATACGAGCTTTCGAGTCGAAGATCAAATAGAAGAGAAGTTAATGTCGGTAGATTGTCAGATATTACCAAAGAAGATGATGTAGTTATTGTTCCTGGTAAGATATTAGGTTCTGGAGTAATAGATCATAAATTAACAATTTGTACCTTTTCAATCTCTGAAGGAGCTGCAAAGAAGATATTAGAAGCAGGAGGAAACATTATAACACTTGATCGCTTGATAGAGAAATATCCGGATGGTAAGGGAGTGCGAATAATTGGCTAATAAACAAGAATTACTAAAAAGATCATCTTCACAGGCAGTACGGAACAAACAAATAGTAGTTGACGCCGCTAATTGCATATCTGGTAGGATTTGCTCTCATGTTTCGAAACTATTGCTTCAGGGAAATAGAGTTGCAATTGTAAATGCTGAAAAAGCTATGCTATCTGGAAATAGGTATAAAACAATCGAGATCTACAAAGAATACCTTGAAATCAATTCAGTCACAAATCCAATTCATGGTCCTTTTCATCCTAGAAGACCCGATACAATACTAACGAAGATGGTAAGGGGTATGATACCAAAACGTAAGAGTAGTGGCATAAAAGCTTTTAAACGATTAAGAGTCTACATAGGCATTCCTGAAAACTTAAAGAATACAGAGATGGAATATTATGACGACTCAAAGATAACAAAACCATCATCATATTATATTACAGTTGGCGAGGTAGCAAAACAAATTGGATGGTCTGGAGGAGTAGAGTCAATAAATGAATAAAATAGATCTTTATCCGGGTCAAAGAAAAACATGCCGAGCTGTAGCCACAATTTCTAAAGGAAGAGGCAAGGTAAGAATCAATAACATTCCTGTGGAACTTTTACAACCAGCAGTAGCTAAGGAATTAGTGATAACACCCCTCCTTCTGATAGGAGAATTGAGAAATAAGGTTGACATAAACGTCAACGTAGAAGGAGGAGGATTCATGGGACAGGCTTTTGCAAGCGCTGTTGCTATTTCTAAAGCTCTAACAGGAGAAGGAAAAGGAGGAAGAGATCCAAAAGATCATCCGTTAGCAAAAAATGTGCGTGAAGAAATTAGGAAAAAAATTACTGAATTTGATAGACATTTCCTTGCTGGTGATCCAAGACAGAGCGAATCGAAAAAGTTTGGAGGGCCTGGAGCTAGACGTAGAAAGCAGAAATCATACCGTTAATTCTGCTTTCCTATTTAATTTATCATCTATATTTATAACAATGTAAAATTTCATCTAATTCTTTTGCTTATATCTCTCTTCAACAACAATTTATAGTAGTATAAGTATCTATGAAACGTCATAATATCCTAAAATTAATTTTGTCTTATTAGATGGCGCGACGAGATTATAAAATTAATGTTTCGTATATGAACTATTTTAAGGAGCAACTAGTCTTCATGAGATCTTACATCATAAATTTGGACAGTTTCTATTAAATCATTAATTGACATGCATATATAAGTGCAAGGCAGTTTAAATTACAGACTAATGACAGATATCAAGCTAACTGTTGTTCGACTAACCATGGATGGAGATAAATTTGAAATCTTAGTAAAACCTGATCCAGCTTTAGAATATAAACTGGGTAAAAGAACTGACCTTTCTAGTGTCCTTATTGCTGATGAGATATACTCAGACGCAAATAAAGGTTCAAGAGCAGCCAGTGAAAAGTTAACAAAACATTTCAAAACAACCGATCCTACAGAAATTGCTAAACAAATCCTTTCTCGTGGTGAACTTAGTTTGACAACTGAGCAGCGTCGAAAAATAGTAGAAGAGAAGAAGAAACAAATTATTCAATATATTAATAAAAGCTTTGTAGATCCTAAGACACATATTCCACATCCAATTTTGAGAATCGAAAGTGCAATGGACGAGGTAAGAGTTATTATTGATCCATTTAAGAGGGCTGAAGATCAGGCTAAGACTGTAGTTGATGCGCTTCGGAAGATTTTGCCCCTAAAATCAGAAATTGTACGATTAACAGTAACAGTTCCACCTGAGTTTTCTGCTCAATCCTACAGTGTATTTAAAACTATTGGGAATTTTAAAGGAGAGCATTGGCTGGAGGATGGTTCGTTGAGAGTCACATTAGAACTAAACGCAGGAATGAAGGCCTCCTTTCTAGACAGATTAGGATCTATAACAAAGGGTTCTGCTCAGGTATTAGAAGTATAGGTATTTTTCGATAGTTAAAATATAAGTATGTTCTCACTGACCCAAAAGGTAGAAGAACAATGAAAAAAATCTTTTCGTATATTGAGGCGTTTACATTGGAGGTTATTTATTATGGGCATGCAAGAAATTAAAAGAAAGTTTGTTGTTCCAGGCGACAGGATCACCGAAGGAAATTTCAGGCCTTCAATGAACGTAATTAAAGTGGGCAATTCTATTATTGCTACTCGAATCGGGATTGCAGAAGCAGGAAGGGATGGCATTAAAGTAATACCACTATCCGGGGTTTACATTCCTCGAGTAAATGATATTGTAATAGGCAAGATTACCGATCACTCTTCACTCTCTTGGGAAGTAGATATCAACTCTTGCTTTTCCGGTCATTTACCTGCACAGGATGTTTTTGGAAGAGACTTTTCCCCAGCTAGGGACGATATGGGAAGACAGTTGGCAATAGGAGATTTAATCACAGCAAGAATTATTGTATTTGATAGGACAAGAGATCCAATGTTAACTATCCAAGACAAGGATCTAGGAAAGATCCCTCGTGGAGAATTCTTAAAAATTTCTGCAACACGTGTTCCGCGTCTAATTGGAAAGCGTGGTTCTATGATACAAACAATCGAACAAGCAACTCAAACAAGGGTTTTAATTGGTCAAAATGGAATTGTAGTCGTTACGGGTAGAAATCCAGAAGGAATAAAATTAGCAGTTAGAGCTATTAGAATGGTTGAAGAAGAAGCTCATACATCAAACCTCACACAAAGAGTCAAGGTTTTGTTGAATGTGCCTGATACTCCGCAACAAACAGAAGGGGCATCAGTAACTCAGACTGAAAAAAGTCAGAAGGTTGAAGAGCTCCAGTCAACAATCCAAGAAGTAGAAGAAGAGATAGAAGAAGAAGTACAAAAAGGTGAAAAACTATAATGACCCAAACAAGAAATTTAATTGATGAAAATGGAAGACGAACGGATGGTCGTACTGCAGATGAACTACGGGAAATCAAGATAACTGTAGGTGTAGTTAAAAATGCAGACGGTTCGGCTTTCATAGAATTTGGCAAGAATAAAATCGTAGCAGCGGTTTATGGTCCAAGAGAAGTACATCCAAAACACATGGCACTTCCA
>JBKPPX010000189.1:0-10493 GCA_046733815.1 Thermoproteota archaeon
GCCCAAACTACATAGGATCTACAAAACAATATCAATGATGGCAACTCCAACTGTTATTAACTAATCATAATAATTAAATGGGAGAAAACAAAGCCAAGTCGTACCATTTTTTTTTATCGGTAAAATCCTTTAACACTTTAAAGCCACTATTCTCAGCCAGGATAGTTATCTGCCTTAACGTATATTTGTAGGAGTTTTCTGTGTGAATTGTCTCATTCTTCTTGAAGAAAAATGTTTCACTAATACCGCGGATTCTAACGTGTTGGTCAAGCTTTGATAACAGATGCATTTCCATCCGTGCCTTGTTCTCATTATAAAAAGCCAAATGCTCAAAATCTCCGACATGGAAGTCTCCTCCTAATTCCCTATTTATCCTAGTAAGCAAATTTAAATTGAATTTTGCTGTTATTCCCGCGCTATCATTATAAGCGGCTTCAATTGTCTTTGCGTTCTTCTGAAGATCAAAACCTATCAATAACATATCTTGTTTATCCATTATTGTATTTATAATTCTCAAAAAATCTATTACCTCGTCGGGTTCAAAATTTCCTATACTTGAACCTAGAAATAGAATAAGCTTTTTGTTTGGAAGATTATGGTTTGAGTTAATGTAATCTCTGACTTTTACTATACCTTCAAGATAATCAGAAGCAATACCCTTAATGTATAGATCAGAGAGATCTGTAGAAAGTTTATGAATCGTTTCGTACAGAATAGAATGAGATACATCAATTGGAAAATAGTAGAGTGGTTTTTGCTTTGACAAAAAACTTTCCAGTAGGATTCTTGTCTTATCAGAGCTCCCACTTCCGAGCTCCAGTATACTTATATGATTATCGTTCTGCATCTTGACTATATCAGGAGAAAAATCCCTTAAGATCATTCGTTCAGTTCTGGTAGGATAATATTCTTCTTGAAGACAAATTCTCTCAAATAGTAATGAGCCTATCTCATCATATAGATATATCGGCTTTAATTTTTTTTTTGAGCTAAGCAAGCCTTCTCTAACGTCTTGTGCAAATTCAGAAATCAATCGCGAGTTAGCCGTTTTATGGATAAACATATCTTTGCCTAAGATTCAATAATACTATCTCTACACTAATTAAATCATACCCTTTGTAATTAATTTTTATTGTTATCATATATTAGTCGCTTAGCATAATCGATATCTTCTAATTTATTAATTTTTCATTATCGTTAATTTTTTATACATCTAGTGTCTGCTGCTTGTAGATATTGAAGCGTCTACACTACATTTATTCATTCTTGCAAATTCTTATTATGTCTGGTTTCTATAGGTTTGTTTGTTTGCTTATTTCTCACCAAAGATTTAATAAATTTTAATCCCTGCCTGGTAGAAGTCAATGATTCACTATTCAAAATTGGCTCAAAGCTGATATATCCGTTGTATTTTATATGACTCAAAGATCTGACAACTAATTCAAAGTCAATGTGCGCATAACCGGGCATTTTTCTGTTATTGTCGGCAAAGTGAGTATGACCTAGTAGATTTGCAGAAGTGAGAATTGCTTGTTTGAATGAATCTTCTTCTATGTTCATATGAAAAGTATCCAGCAGTATTCCAAAATTACTGTGATTAACCTTTTTTGCAATAGCAACTGCATCTTTTGCTGTAGTACAGTATGGAGTACTATACCTATTAAGGGGCTCCAATAGAAGCATTATACCATGATCTTCTGCGAACCTTGTTAGTTCATACAGAATAGGAAGTAGTAAATTTTGTATTAACCGTGTTTTGTTAATGTCAGCAAGAATTATGTGGTTCCTATCAAATGCTACAAGATCATCATCAGCAAAGAGACATAGATTAAGCTCTTTTCCTCCTAATCCTTGGCATAGCTTAATGCACTGCTTTACATATTCTTTTGAATACTTTAAGATACCCTGATCACAACTAATAAGATTTCGCTTATGCGCCTCATCACAACCTGCTGCGCTCCACATTCCTGTTATGCCGCAAACATCAATGTCAAAGGACGATAATGTCTCGCGAATTGTTCTTATATCTAATTTTTCTGGCTCTCCGTACATTTCAACCGCATCGTATCCATGATATACCAATCTTTCGAGTGTTTTCTCTATGGCTTCGATATTACGAAACGAAGAAAGCGTGATAGAGTATTTAAAACTCATATGTAGTTCGGCATCCTACACAACCTTACTATAAGATCAAGAAACGGAATTGATTAAGAATTTTCCAATATCCACACAGCTCACAATTTCTTTAGAGTTATTTGCAATTAGTGACTTTTGGTTTGATATATAGAGTGCTAGGCCTTCTTCCGTAGTATTATCAGCCGGTCTGCCGTGAGATGCTCTTATTCTGTCAGCATTGAGGGGTATAGACTTTGTGGTTGGATCAATAAAAAGTTCTGCAGGATCGTAGCCTGGTTTGCGATGTATATCGACAGTCTTAGCAAAATTAGGAGCCTTTGTATCGTCATTCCACCAGTAATAAGTAAACCAAGAATCTTTATTAGCCAACGCAATTAGATCACCACTACGTTCATGGTTGATATTTAACGTCTTCTTATCTTCGGTCGAAAGAACTCGCTCTATTCCTTCAATATTTTCAAGTACTCTTTTAATCTGTTCAGCATAACCATCATTTATATATACATGGGATATCTGGTGATCCACCATTGCAAATGCTTTACTAAGTTCGAAATCTATGTACTCTCTGTCATTTATTGTCCGTACAGAAAGTAGTCCAGCCTCCCTAAGTTTCCGATTCAATGGTATCTGCGATTGAACATCATTAAATCCGTACTCTGAGAATATAATAAATCGAGTATCATCTTTAATACCCAAATCTATCGTCTTTTGTATTACTTGTCCTACCAGATCATCTGCTCTTTTCAAATCCTGTCTTACCTCGTTACTATTCTTTCCGAACCTTTGAACTGAATAATCAAGATGAGGCATATATGTAAACATTAGATTTGGTCTTTCATTTTCTAATGTATCGCATGCTGCCTGCACTATCCATTCACTTGATTTGTAAGACGCTAATGGACCCCAATAAGTTGCAAGGTTAAATTCTCCATATTTTTGCTTTAGGTCTTCATAATAACCTAATGGCTTAGAATAGCACCACATTATCATGCCATCTTCCATATGTAGCGGTCTTGGAGTAATGACAACGTCCGATTTACAATACATTGTATTCTGCCCAAACAAGACAGCAGTCTTGAATGAAGAATTGTTTTGTCGTTTTGGAATATCCCAGATTCTGTCAGCTTGAACCAATGAGCTTGATTGCTCCCAGAAAGAAACAGTATAATTATTTTTATCATATAATCCATTAGATATTATACCGTGCTTATTCGGATATTGTCCTGATAGTAAACTTGCTTGAACTGTACATGTAACGGCTGGAAAGACAGGCTCCATTTTAAAACTCTCTCCTTCATTTGCAATATTTACAATATTCGGAATTAGATTTGAACTCAGATGACTTGATTCTAATCCAACTATATCAAGGATGATGATATGTTTTACCAATAACTTTGCTATGTCATGATAATAAATATCAACTTATATAGATACCTGCAGGTAGTATATATTTACTTATTATCTATCTGTCTGTCTCTTAACTTGTCAGTTCTTTAATAATTAATTCTTTTAATTTTCCCCTCTCTTTCCTTTTCCTTCCTACTAATAGTATCGGTCGTTTCTAGGCCGCCTTCGGACAGAAAGACTCTGTCATAAGATCTATTTCAGTGCCTATATCTCTCCATACCTTACTTATGCATGCTCTGATACGGCACTTGTACATCTCATCTTTCTTTTGTATGATTCTATTATACAGTATGGCTTTTAGTAGCAGTAATGATGCTTCTTTTTTTGTTGATATCACTAATATCTTTGGGAGTATTTATAAGAAGTACTCCAAATAATCTTAACGCAATATTATAATGTGATTCAACTAGTAACAGACTTCTCAATATTGTAATACGAACAGTGCCATTAACCAACCGACTAAAGATCCTCTAACGATATATTCCTTGAACTACTTTGATCGAATACAGTAATTACTATATTCGATATGGAGATTACTATCTGATTTTTATAGATATTTATATTAAAAATACACATTCAAAAGTTATGGACTAAAATAACTTGCGGAGTGTTTGAATGTAAATGCAGTTGCAGTAACATTAGTGAATAATTAAGATAACATTCTATAAAGATATTCATATGCTTTTTTTCCAGCCTCTTTTGGACACAGTTGATAAGGATAGAGTTCTACCGTTACAAATCCTTTATATCCAATTCCTTCAATTGCTTTGAAAACTGATCTGAAATTAATTGATCCCTCACCGGGTATTAGGTGATTGTGTATCCTATTAGATGCAATGTCGGCCAGATGAAAATGTTCGATATATTCAGACAATTTATAAATTATCTCAGTCGGATCTTCTCTAACACAATAGAAGTGACCTATATCAAAGTTGAGTCCCACGTTATCTGTACTAAAATTTTTAATGAAATTCAAGAACTGATTCGAGTTTTCAAGTAAAAGGTTAGGTTCGGGTTCTATAAGTATTTTTATATTCTCTTCTTCGGCAATAGGTACTACACGGTTCAAACCCTCCATGAATAATTTTTCCAAATATTTCGTGTTGGTCTTCTTTCCCATTAGTGGTCCTCCAGGCTCTGTTGAAAGGTTCTTTGCCCCAATTTTCTTCGCTAACCTTATACAATTAATGGTGTGTGTTATTCGTAGTTCTCTTGATACCTTGTCATCTTCAATCCAAGATGGATGATAAACATCAGAGATTGAATAAAGTGTAAATGCATTTAGATTCGAGATAACTAGTCTGAATTTTGCAATTTGATTTTTAAAGGAATGTATTTCCTTGTCTTGAAAAATCGGAGGATATGCATGTGGAGAATCACATAACAATTCTATACCTTCATATCCTATTTCTGCAATCATTCTTATGGCTTCATTCAGAGGATATCTTTTGAATGCATTAGTACTATATGCAAGTTTCATTTGTAATGTCTACCAACTTTAAGGCTTCTAACCTGTTTGCGCAGATTGTTTATAAAATTCATAGCCGTTATAGAAGTCACATGTTAATATGCGGGATGCTGAATCTTTTTACTTCCTTCTCCTGCTAAACTACTACCACACCTAGTCAAACAAATATCCCCCTGTCGGCTAGCCTGTTTATCATAACATGTTCTGTTCGATATTTGCTTATGATTTATAGCGCAGCTGGAAGAAAGTTCGATATAGGGATAAACGGCTAAGCCGGCCCACGTGCCGATCTCTGTTTTTTCTATATTTTCTTCCGTGTTATGAGGTATCATTGTTTTTCTTTCATCATGATTTTTTATTATTCTTTCCACTGCTTATAATACCCTGCATTTTTTTAAGACTGTTTAGATTATTATTATATGGTAGGTAGGTATTGTCAGCACATTCTTGTTAGAATAAGTTCTATCTATGTAATTGATATCTCTTCTTCCAGATTATTAATCACTTATGCTGAACCTTTGGTGAAATTATTATTCTCTCCCGGTCTAGATACTTTTCATTCGTTTTAGAGCGTCGATTGTCAGTGGTCTAGGAAAAAGTTCCTTTTGGTTTCATTGAAAATGAAAATGAAAATGTTCAAGCCCGAATTGTCTAGCTCTTTTTGTCTCAGAGCATATCAAATGTTCCCAATAACCTTTTAAAGGTTCAATAGAAATTAAGCAGTAATAAGTTAGGAAGAACGTTCAACTATTACTACTTGTATTGCAGCTTTAGACATAAAGTCTGATAATCATAATGACAACGTCAATACATGTGAACAGGTCGATGGAATTACCCTAACCACATTATTGGCTATCTATAACAGTCTAAAGAGTTTATCTTCTAGCACGAATCATTATCAATAAAGTTAATTCTTAAATATTTTATTATAATTAAAGAGCAATACGTTTGGATCAAGTCAATTTAGTAGTTGATGCATAAGTATACAAATTGATTCTCATGATATAATGCGAGATTAATATTTATTGACTCAACTAGATAACATTCAAAAGTTATCGAGATCATTAAGCATTATATGTATGATATATCTTTATGCACATGAAGCTAAAATATCCTTGTTAAATATAGTTAAGCGTAAAATATCAATTAAGGGGTTACGTTATCATAAGGATGAATAAAACACTGAAAAAGAGCGATCAGGAGTTAGATGGGACTTTAGCTGTAGATATAGCAGGTTTACATCTTCGCAATCCAACAATGCTTGCTTCAGGTTTTCTGGGAATTTCCCAAGACATTTTTGACAGGCTTTATCTATCAGGTGCCGGCGCGGTTATAAGTAAATCGATAAGTGTTGATCCAATCGAGGGTTACCGAAATCCCACTGTTATTGCCTTAGATAACAGTAGCTATATAAATGCTGTAGGGCTCTCCAATCCAGGAGCCGAGGCATTTTCAAATGAGATCGCTTGCAATATGCAAGTTCCGATCATTATAAGTCTCGTTGGAACATCTGATACAGAATTTCCGCCTTTATTAAAAAAGTTTGATCATCTTAATATTGCTGGTTATGAAATTAATCTATCTTGTCCTCATGTCGCGAAGATGGGTATGGAAGTGGGCGATGATCCTGAGATGGTTGGTCATATCGTAGAAACTGTAAAATCAAATACTTCAAAGCCAGTAATAATAAAGGTGGGAGTGGGATCAGCCGATATAATGAAAATCGCGGAGGCTGCAGTAGATTCAGGAGCGAATGCTATCACTGCTATTAACACGATTCGTGCCATGACGATCAATATTGAAACCGGAATGCCAGTTCTTAGCAACAAAATTGGAGGGCTATCAGGTAAGTCAATAAAGCACATTGCTATAAGATGCGTTTATGAAATTTCAAAAAATCTTAAAATCCCTGTCATCGGCTGTGGAGGCATTTTTACTTGGCAAGATGCGGTCGAATTTTTGCTTGCTGGAGCATCAGCTTTACAATTGGGAAGCGTTATAGGAAATCAGGGATTATCAGCATTTAGAAATATTTCTTGTGGTATAAAGGACTATTTAAAAAAGAAGGATTTTAAAAAAGTAACCGAGATTGTAGGGCTTGCACACAGATATTAATAAAATCAGGATGGTCGTTGTTGACGAAATAGTACAACAGACTCCTTCTGTTCGAACGCTTTTTTTTAAAGATACTCTTTGTTCAGGGTCTAAACCTGGGCAATTTGCTATGGTTTGGATACCAAGAGCAGAAGAGTTGCCAATGAGCCTTATGTTTGGTAATAAAAAAGATTATTCGGCCATTAGTGTTCGTAAACAGGGATTTGGTTCTACTCAACTTTATAGTAAAAGTAAAGGGGAGATGATCGGAGTTCGCGGTCCCTACGGTAACCATTTCAAAATTAAAAACAAATTCAGAAAAGTCCTGCTAATTGGAGATGGAATAGGCGTTATACCTTTATTAAAACTAACTGCAATACTCAATGAGCGTGGCATAAATACCACTTTGATTATCGGTGCCAAATGCAGAGACGAGGTCTTATTCGAAAAACAAGTAAGTGATTATCTTATGAAAACGGTTCATAAGATTATTGTCACTACAGAAGATGGAAGTTATCAAATTCATGGGCAGGTGACAGACGCGATGAGACTAATTCTAGAGAGTGAAAAATTCGATAATGTATATACGTGTGGACCTGAACTAACGATGAAAAAGGTTTTTGATATAGCTTCGTCATACTCTTTGCCGGTTCAGGCACGTCTGGAACGATATATGAAATGTGGAATTGGTATATGTGCAAGTTGTTGTATTGGAGAACAACTTGTATGTAAAGATGGTACTATCTTTAATGAAAAAGAACTGAGGTATATGAATGAATTCGGACAGATAGCTAGGGATAAATCTGGACGCAAGACTTTATTACATTAGCTCTGATCCTTTATTTCCTCAAGTGTCTAATTCTATTGCAAAGATCACAGTGTTCAGGGCAAGAATCATGAAGACATATGCTTTTCATAGAATTACAGTCAAAGCACCATATCTGTTTAGAAGATGGCATTTGATTAATTGATGGATACAAGTATTTGTACTTATAAAAATAGAAAAGCTGACCCACTCCGATTTGGGTTTAACAAAATAGACACAAAAAGAAAATAATTAAAGATTTTGATAATTATTGCTATCAGTTAATAATAAAATTATTTCATTTCTAGTTCTGGCATTGATGTATATATAAATAAACCTCATTCTTTAAATTTAAGGTTATGAAGCTATGGTAGGGCCATTCATAGTTCAAGTAATATCTTCTTTGTTTCTTTTATACATTGGTTTTTTCTTTTTTCTAATGTAAGAATAGAGTGACTTAATCCACAATATACTGACATATAATTTTATTCGTATAATTTGCTTTTTAGTACCCTTGACATAGGAGATAATATTCTTTGTAACAGAAGGGATATAAGTGATTAAGCATTTTACATCTATTAGTATAGAAAGGTATCTGAGAAACGATTAATTAAAGAGTTGATGGGAGTTTATAGATACTTATCAGAATAGATAGCGTCAATCAAAATTTATGTTTTGAAATCTTTTTTGCTTTAATAAAATCTACATAATAAAAAAGATAGGATCTTTCATTTAATTTCAACATCCATGGTATAAAAGAAACACTTTTCCTAGTTTTTTCACTTAACTCAAATCCTGAATTTCCAATATAACTTCTGAAACTCTGTGCATCAAAAGTTTCTATCGGCTTAGGATCCCTATTAAAATCATATGGGGATGATATTAGGACATCGGCATGCGGTTTTAATAACCTATGAATTGAGGATAATAATTCACCTGGCTCAACGAGTTCAATGAGATTGAGTGCGAGTATTAAATCAAACTTCATAGAATTGAATGGGCTTTGAAGAGAATCTGCTACACAGAATTCAAGGTTTCCTTGGTTAGAGTTATACATCCTTTTTCGTGCATCTCTAATAAAAGAAAAAGATAAATCAATCCCTATTACAAATGCAAATTTTTTTGCTAGGTGGCTAGTACTATATCCTAAAGAACAACCCATGTCAAGTGCTACTCCATCCATTTTTGTGTTGACACTGTGGATAACACGATTGTAAAGTTCATTTGGTCTTAACTGCCATCTTAGAGTAGAAAGAAGCCTGTCATCTGACGAATGGTCATATTGTACCCATCTATATGGAATATACCAAATTCCATCTTCTTCATACCTGTTGTCCTTGATGGAATTAGAAGATGAAAGTTTGCTTCCTGAGGCTTTTAGATAAGCTTTCAGTTCATTTGTTTTGCTATTTACCAGCCATTTGCCAAACATAGCAGTTCTGCTTTCAGCATACTTTGAAAAATCCTTTACAAGGATTGCGACACCATCTATTATTGGATAAACCGTTGCACATTTGTTGCACTTTAAAAAGCCTTCAATACACTCATTCTGGCCTTCCATACGAAGCGGTTCTAAAGAGAGATGTATCTGTTTGTCACGATGATTTAAACAAATCAAGTGGCGAGAGAATTGAGTCTTCATAGTTGATAAGTCAAATTCGATTACTCAATTATAAAATACTATGTGAGATATGTTTATCAATTGCTTTTCAGTAGTTTGAAACGAAGATAGAAGATAGAGGGAGATAGTGAACATAAAACTTGAATCTAATGTTTTATTGTAAATGTTACAATTTAAGCCGATCTGTGACATAATTGCTTCTTTAGGTATTAGAGAGATACACAGGAACAAATCTCAAATAGATTTACAATCATTATTATTACTCTTTATCTCTGTTCTGTATTAGTCTCTGTATTTGATTGACATAGATGAACTATTAGTATTATATGATTATTTTGGTTATGCTGGAATTCTATCAATGAGTTTTATTATAGCCGTTTTCTTCTTTCATCCAATACCTTATTTTCCAATTCCACTTATTGCATCATTTAACATGAATTTAGACCCTCATTCATATCCCTTGCGGGCACAATAGGAGCGGTTTTAGGAAGGTTGATAATTTTCTATCTTGCCTATTCAGGTCACAATATCATTACAAAGAAAACAAAGGGCAGGATATCTTCTCTTGAGAAACTTGTAAGCAAATATGGATGGATAGGAGCATTTATCGCTGCAATAACTCCAATTTCAGGTAGTCTAATATACATAACATTAGGCCTTGCAAAATATAAACCATGGAAATTTGCAACTGCTATATTTGCTGGTGAATTCTTGTATAATGAAATCATAGTATTTGTAGGGGTATCTTTGGGAAGACCATTTTTTGATCGCATTCTTTTACAATTTGCTAGCAATACTACTATTAATTTAGAAAATATTCTTATTGGAATATTCCTTACCATTGTATCTATAGGAATAATGCTATACCTACTGCTAAAGTAGATTGGAATAAAATTATTGGCAAGTGGTTTCCATGGACTATTAGTACTGCTACTAGTAATACTCTCCGATCAGATGAAACT
>JBKPPX010000190.1:0-2689 GCA_046733815.1 Thermoproteota archaeon
CCCCCCCCCCCCCCCCCCCCCCCCCCCCCCCCCCCCCCCCCCCCCAACCCCACCCCCCCCCCCCCCAGAACAACACTCTCCATTGATCGTCGGCAGCGTCAGATGTGTATAAGAGACAGAGCGTGCACAGTGCATCTGTGAAGAGATCCTTCATATGGTGTTCTATCCCGCAGATCATCTCCTCGTCTACCTCTATTTTGAGAGCGTCCTTCATTAGGACCTCAAGCAGTCTGGTATTTCGCATCATCTTCTTGCCAATGCGTTCTCCTTCCCTAGTCATTTCCACGCTACCTTTGTTGTAGTGCACAAGTTGGGATCTGTTCAGCTTGCGGAGCATTTGGACGACAGAGGGCTGAGTGACGTTTAGAAGCTTCGCTATTGAGCTTACCTTAACTGCCTTCCCTCTTTCGCGGATATACCATATTGCTTTCAAGTACATTTCAATATGCTCAGACTCTGCTGTACCAACATAAAGCTCTTCATCTTTGGTCACTTGCTGCTTTTTCCTTGCAATGACAGACTCCAAGACGGTTATTCTGTTCTCGCCAAACTGTATTAACCTTATCTGATGTGTATAACGCCGTTTTTACCTAGATTGGTTATTCTTCTGGCCAGAGTCTTCCCATAGGTACTGAAAGTAACCTTTTGCAAAGCCTGCAAGGCCTGTATGGTCCGCCCAGATAGCTATCGGTTCAAAGCTGCCATTCTCACCTGTGCCCTCTCCAAGAAGTATGATGACATGTTTTGCGTCCCCTATGATGCCGCCTCCAAAAAGACCATCCTTGAGTCTAACCTCTGCCACTCTTGATAGTGCCTTCATCGTGTCGGAGCTTATCTTGGCAGATGCAAGGATGTTTATCTTGACTGCTCCCCTGTCATGCAGCGTCCTAAGCTCTGGCTGGAGTGGCTTGGCTATGTCCGCTGCAACAAATGGTAGCGCGACGAGCAGCTCCTGCTGCACGTTCTGAATTATCTCATTGACCTTGGCGATTATGTTGTAGACTCCCCTTGCGACCCATATCTCAGGTCTCTCCTTTATGCCGCTTTTTGTATACATTGGCATCAGCTCGTTTACTATAGTGCTCTGACTCTCGCGGAAGTTGTTCTCTTGGCGCGTCCTCATGATTCCAAGAGCTGTCGAGGGAGACTTGGGAAAAAACTTTTGCGGCCTAGAGCTACCGGACTCAAGCCATCCTTTCTCTTCCAGGCTGTTGAGTACCTCATAGATCTTCGAGTATGGAACCCCTGATTTTTTAGAAATGTCTGCAGCAGTCATAGAGCCGGTGCCAAGCAGTGAAAGGTAAACACGTATCTCATAACCTGTCAAGCCAAGGTTTTCCATCGCCTTCCTTGACCTGTCGCTAATGCTCACTTCTTCTCAAACTGGGCACTGTAGTATATTTTTTGCTTTTTAAATGTATGCGCGCTTTTCAATAAGGTGACCTCGCCCATAGCTGGCAAGTTAAAAAGGATTAGTATTCTCCCAAGATGAGAACACAGACCACCTTTACTTCAATGTAGATCGATTCTTTTCTCGCAGGTCCTACGTGATTATAAACCTATTCATCACCGTAGGAATAAGCAAGTTAGCTTTATATCAAAGCGAAGATTGTGTTCAAAAGGTAGCAGTAGTATGGACTTAATCCAAATTTCGAACATGTCTAACAAAACCGTGAGCGCTAGACGCACAATCCGATTCACACAAAGCATCTGTCCAGACTGCAATATGATTCTGGATGCTGAGGTCTTTGAAAGAGAGGGTAAGGTCTTTATGACAAAGACATGCCCGACGCACGGTGAGTGCGAAGAGCTATACTTTGGCTCATATGAGATGTACAAGAAGTTCAGTACGTATTGGATGGATGGCAAGGGCGCCCATGCACCAAATGTCATGATAGACAAATGCTCATGCCCCAACAACTGTGGGCTTTGCACGAACCACCTTTCCCATTCTGGGCTTTCCAACATGATCATCACCAACAGGTGTGACCTGACATGCTGGTATTGCTTCTTTTACGTCAAGAAAGGTCTTGAAGGCGCTTACCTCTATGAGCCAAACATGGAGCAGGTGAGGGCTATGATGAAGACTCTCAAGGCGGAAAAGCCGATTTCAGGCAACTCTATTCAGATCACAGGCGGCGAGCCAATGCTCCGTGATGATATTAATGAAATAATCAACATAATGAAGGAAGAGGGTGTTGACCATATCCAACTTAACACCAACGGTATCAAACTGGCCATGTCGCCAGAAACGATGCGCCAGGTAAGAATGGCAGGTGTCAACAACCTCTATCTTTCATTCGATGGCGTAAGTCCAAGGACCAACCCCAAGAATCACTGGGAAATTCCATATACATTGGAATCGGCAAGAAAGTGTGGAATGACTGTAGTATTCGTCCCAACAGTCATCAAGTCGATCAATGATCACGAGCTTGGTGAAATCATCGGATACGCCCAGAAGAACCTAGATGTGGTTCACGCAGTCAACTTCCAACCTGTGTCACTTACCGGCAGGATGACAAAGAAAGAGCGTGAAAAATATCGAATTACAATTCCAGACTGCATTGAAAGGATCGAAGAGCAGACTAATGGTGAAATTTCAAAAGACTCGTGGTTTCCAGTTCCCTCATGCATGCCAATGACAAATGTGATTGAGGCGTTCAGCAAGAAGCCTAAGTATGAATTGTCG
>JBKPPX010000191.1:0-2273 GCA_046733815.1 Thermoproteota archaeon
CCCTTATCTTTTCTATACCTAGATTGACAAAGATGGTAGTCAGTCGAACAATCTCTTCATAACTTAAAACATCAGTCTGTTCAAACCATTTGGTATTATTATGTGGCATACAATATATGCATCTCATATTACATCTATCAGTAACAGAGATCCTCAATTTTCGTGCAGTTCTGCCAAAACTATCAATTAGTTTATTTTGCAAAGATAACTCTCTCACCACCACTACTACTACTGCTATGCATATCTATCGATAGATATCATCATAATATCCGACGATGTTCCTCAGTGGTATCACTTCTACTCTTTTGTCCTTCACCAATTTACTACTATCATTCTCTACTATAATCATACCATTTGACATTGTTAATGTGGAAAGTAGACTGGCATCTGCTGCACTAACAGGCTTAGCCAAATAAGAACCATTGTGTCTTATCAATTGTACTCTGACAAATGTGCGAAATTTTTTAAATGTATGTACATTAGATGCCATTTTAGCAATTAATTTTGCTGTAATTGGTCCGTCAGTTGCCAACATCTTTAAAATTAATGGCCGTCCAAAGGTATAAAATGCAACAAACGAAGATACCGGAAAGCCCGGGCTAATAACTATTGGTTTGTTATTAACCACGCCGAGTGCTGTTGGAGAGCCAGGTTTCATTGCTATCCCATGTACAACGAGTCCTGGTTTTCCCAAACTATTTACAAGATCGGGTACATAGTCTTTTTCTCCTACTGATGCACCGCCAGATACAGCGACAAAGTCAAACTTGAGTGCTTCTTTTAATTTAGAAAATATTAGATCTCTATTATCCTTACATATTCCAAGGTCAACTACTTCTCCTCCAGAGTCTCTTATCATTCCGGATATCATGTACCTATTGCTTTCAAATATAGAAGTATCATCAAGTTTGGATCCAGGTTCTACCAATTCATCACCCGTTGCAAATATTGCAACCTTTGGTTTCTTAAATACTGGAACTTTATTAATGCCAACCGAAGCTATCAGACCCACATCTTGTGAAGTAAGCCATGTGCCTTTCTTGTAAAGGGATTGTCTATTCGTAATATCTTCTCCCTTCACTGCTATATTTTTACCTCGTCCTATTTCATTAAAGATCTTAAGTGTATTGTTCTCTTGCTCTGTATTCTCTACCATTACTACTGCATCTGAACCCTTAGGAATTCTAGCGCCAGTTGCTATTGCTACTGCCTTTCCAGGTTCAACCATATATCGTAAATTCTGACCAGCAGTTATTCTACCTATAACATCAAGTAAGATGGGCTGCTTCATTGACGCTCCCTTGGTATCAGTGGATTTTATTGCATAACCATCCATTTTCGCCTTGGTAAATGAAGGTACAGCTACACGACTGGACAAATTCATTGATAGCACCCGATTTTGTGCATCTTGCAGAGTAACATACTCTGTCCGAAGAGAAATTTTTGACCAGTTAATAGAAGAAAGAAATTTTTTGATAGCAACATTTGCAGGTATATACTTTGTAGGACCATGATGTTTTGTATTAGAGGTATAAATGGAGTGCATGTAGTTGTTATAATTTATCTGCCAATCAATAAGCCTTACCTGTAGCCTTTGGTAGCATTCATCATTTTTAAAACATTAACATAATACTAGAGGTGGGTTGTTAGAATTTTGATGATCGATAGATGATCTGTGATTTTACAGTATGATTAGCGGATTATCTTTATCAAATATTGCATTAAAAATAACGCCTGCAATGGTTTAAAATGTTGTCATATTGTCAACGTTAGCACACTATTAAAAGACCTTGACAAACCTCTTATGGTTCTTTTCACGCTAAAGAACAAACCAGCTAATATATATATTCCACTTAAAAGCTTACCAGAACAACATTATAGTTTCGGATAAAATAGATATACCAGAAAGGATTTCTTAAAGTATTATATTATGAGTTTTAAAATATGTAATATAGATGCAAGTCATAACTTAAATGATAAATGTACAAGGAAAGATCCTTCATAGACTATCTGCAGGAAATCAGGATAAGAATATTCAGAATAGCTCTTGCAGTGGTGTTAGTTACGGTTCTTTGTATGACATTAACCATTAACATGCTCGATTTTAATGGTTACAAAATACCATTCCCATACCCAGACCCTTCCAATAATATGGCAATTCAGCTAATAATTATCATGAAGGAGAATCTACTTCCTGAAAATGTTACTCTTATACAAGTCGCACCAGGACAAGCTTTCTTTGCTCAGATCTATGTAGCGGCTATATTAGGAAT
>JBKPPX010000192.1:0-9589 GCA_046733815.1 Thermoproteota archaeon
AAGGTATCCAGACTGGTATAGACAGCTTAAGAACACAGAATACAATATCTGATCATTAATATCTCGTATTAGTTATGGAATTAGATAAAATTATTATCTGTATGTGGATCTGAAAATACTTTTAGCAGGTGACAGACAAAAGAGTGTGTGGCAGAGGAGGCATCTTTAAAAAGAAGAGCATCATAGATCCAAAATTAAAAGTTGGTAGATTAATATTCCATGAACACAACACATGTAATTTTGATTTTTTTGTTGGTATTCATATCCTCAATAATGTGGATCGTATCATCACAGCAGTATGATACTATGATGTCTTCAATGATGATGTTCTACAACCCAATAGGATTATCACTGTTTACTCTCATCTGGACAGCAGGAATGGCTGCAATGATGTTTCCTGCTATTGCACCTATGGTTCTTCTATATGATAGACTGATTAAAAGTAATAATATTAGTAGTAATAATGGAGCATCAGGAATAGGAGAGAAACAGAAATCATCATCTCCTATTGTTGGTAAAGAAGATGAACAAAGACAAGGAATAAGGAAGAAATCATCATCATGGTCAGCATATCCATTTAAGATATTTTTATTTGTTGGCTCCTATCTTGCAGTATGGGCTCTAACAGGTATTGCTATTCTGATAGGATGGTCTATTCCAATAAATTATTTTTTCTCAATCGAACCTTCCTCTAGCACTAAACAGCATCTGGATATTGTCTTTGGAGCATTGCTGATTATATCTGGACTATATCAGTTCAGTCTATTAAAAAGTAAATGTCTTGGTTATTGTGAGTCTCCAATGAGTTTCTTTATGAGAAGATGGAGAAGCGGAATAACAGGAGCAATCAAGATGGGATCCTATCATGGCTTATATTGTCTTGGATGTTGCTGGCCTTACTTTATACTAATGGTAGCGTTAGGTTGGATGAATTTGTTATGGATGGCTTTATTTGCAGCTATAATATTTGGAGAGAAAATATGGATAAGAGGCGGCAGATGGATCGCTAGAAGTGCAGGAATTGGTTTTATGGTTTTAGGAGTCTTAGCATTACTTGGGATATTAGAAATTCCAACTGGAGGCATGGAAGAAGTTAGTAAAGATAATACTCCTGTAGAGAATGATAATGGCATGAATATGATGGAGATGAATATGGGTAATAACGAGAATGATCATAAATAATATAGAGATGAATAAGATAGTGATGTGGATATGAATAGGAAACTGAGGATAGTCCTAAAATCATGTGAAATTTAATTTACAAACCAAGGCTAGGAAATCTCGTTTCTAGCGTGCTACATATATCGGTATTCTCATCAGGTATAAATTGTAGTATATTATCATAGCAATCTAACGCGGGGGTTGCCAAGCCCGGTCAACGGCGTGAGATCGGCACACTTGTCCGACACGATGCTCAGATGTCAGCAATTGACTGGGTCACCTCATCCCTAAGGGGTTCGTGGGTTCAAATCCCACCTCCCGCACATCACTTTACTATTGAATATGATCAGTTATAGTGAATAGAATTTTTTGCAAAATTTTATTTGTAGCAATAATAATTCTAGATATAATCGATATTGATCAGATATCACTATAATTAGTTTCGTTTCCATCTTCCTCTACCGATGACGTCATCACGATAGTAGACTACCATTTTCTGTTATCGGTGTATTAGTTAAACCTTCAAACTATCATACCTTCAAACTATCATACCTTCATACTCCATCGGTAGCAATTCCATCCGAGATGTCTTCACTCGTGTAATATCGGTCGAATTAATTGATGTAGCTTTATCTATTTACATAATCACAATACTTGCATTTAATAATCTACTCAATCAGATTGTTGTTATTATCTAGAATGATGTCATGTTTTAAATTGCCATATTATAAATTAAGAATTGTATTCTATTATAGATATATATTTTTTATATCACACAGTGGTCATATTTGATAAAGAAGATATAGTTAGGCTGCAGCAATAAGCGTACTCATTGCATTAATAATATCATAATATTTAACCAACGAGGTTTTGGTATATATAGCATAGTGGTTTCAAAAGCTACTTCTTATCATTAAGCAGCAAAGAAGATAAAATATATAAGTATCATATCATAACTCAGTTTTAAGTGGAAGCAAACGGGTTTGACTTTGACTCCTATTGGAAGTCTTGGATTTTGTCAAGATTTGTATCAATAACTGAAAGAATAGCTGCAAGTAACAAAGAGACAGATTTAGGCAACGATAATAACAATTCCATGTTATTTAATTCAACTACTGAATCAGATGAACTAAATTGATCTTTGCCGAATAATAAAGTTCCATTTATATATAAAAAATATTTGTTCTATGTTTTTAATTTTTGAAGTATCTCTTTTATTTGTTTTTTATTTGATCTTTATCGATAAATTAACAAATTCGTAATATAGAGAGATTTTATGTAAACATGACCTATAAAGTAATTTTTACTGATATAGATGGTACTTTAATAGACATAAATACAGGAGAATATCGAGGAACAAAGAAGTTGATACCCATCTTAAAAGAAAAAAATATTCCACTCATTCTTTGTTCTGCGAAAACTTGCTCTGAGCAAAATAAGATAAGAGAAGACATAGGATTAAATGAACCTTTTATAGTGGAAAATGGTGGAGCATTAATTATTCCTGAAGGTTATTTCAATTTTTCTTTCAATATGCCGGTTTCCAAAGCAAAAAAAGGTTATAGTATAATAGAACTTGGAAAACCTGCAATTAAGATCAGAAAAAAACTCGATAAGATCAGAAAAAAATTCAAAATAGACTTCTTAGGAGTTTCAGACGTTTCTTTGAACGAACTTGCCAAAATGACAGGTTTGTCAATAGAAGACGCAAGAAGAATGGCCCAGCGGGAATATGGCGAAACTATCATAAAAATTAAAAAAAATGACATAGTTAGATTTACAAAAATTGCCTATGGAATGGGCCTAAAGCTCATTCCTGGTGGTCGATTTTTTGATATGACAGCTGGCAATGACAAAGGCAAAGCAGTAGAGATATTAATAAATCTCTTTAGAAAAGAATATTATAATGATGTTAAATTTTTTGGAGTAGGTGACAGTGAAAATGATGCTTCTATGCTTAATCGTATGGATATTCCAATGCTAGTTCAAAGGCCAGATAATTCGTGGTCAAATCTTGAAGTTAAAGACATTATAAAGGTTCAAGGCATAGGTCCAGATGGTTGGAAGAATGCTTTCAATAGAATTATGAAGTTAGATTAGATGCTAATGATCAGGCAGTATAGCCATATTAGCCGTAAGCAACTTTAGTAAGTTCTTGAGTTGATCTTCCAATCTTTGATTGTACTATTTTGATATTGTAAAACAGGAAAAAAGTTTCCTATTGCATGCGCTTCCGAATAATTGCGGTGCTGCTATCCATACTCTGCCATATAATATCATATCCCATCTTGGAAATAAGTTCTGTATGACAAGATTCGGGTATATTGTTCTGCTCAAGGATTGAACAAGCGTCTGTAAATTTAGTTATACCATCGAATAGAGACTCAAATTCACCTAACTTAGACTTTGATATCAAGTACGTACCTACTACAACGTATTTGTTGTTGTTAGAATTACTACCACCACTATCATTGTTATGGGATGTAGTAATAATTCTTAAGGCAGATTCAATTGGCAAGTTATATTTATCTGCTATTTCATTAATGGAGATGACAGCAGTATTATTGAAAGCACGGTTTTCAATTTCAGTCAATAACTTTACTGAATTGTTGTTAGCAATCCTTTCAATCATCTTTGTGTCAATAGACTTTAAGTAATCAAGAAAAGGCTTGACTGGAACTTTATCATTCTTATAGAAGATCAATCGTTCCTTCGATATAGAAGAAGTTATCTTCTCCCAAGCAAGTTTTTCTTTAACATTAGAATTGGAGGATGCATAACCTGCATCATTTACAGCTATAAAGAAGTCTACTGCGTTATTTTCAGTCGGTATAGTTTTTGTAAGATCCGCTATCTTCTGTATTTTTTTCTCGAGATATTCTTTAGTCCAGAATCCTACAATCTCAAGATATATTCTTATACCGTATTTTTCAAATGCAAAGTCAGGAATCAATGCCTTGCCATTAGATAGAATTAATGGCTCAGGTTCCCTTATCAATTTCCAACCATTACCAGACTGCTTAAATCTGGTCGAGAACTTTTCCTCTACGCCACTGTCAAAGTAGATAATCTGCGACGACTCTTTGGCAGTATACAAAGTTCTCTTTTTTTCTTTATTGCTTTCTTTATTATAGTATGGTTCCCGCGATAAAGGAGGAGCATTGTTATTTGACATTTTGAATTCATATATTTTTTTTCCCAAAGACATAGTCTTCCTTACAATCCATGCCTTTAGAGACCATGTATCAGTAGAAATTATCGATGGAAGTATCTTTGCGATTGATGTTCCATATCTCTCAGTTAATTTGAAAATACTCAAAGGACCATCTAAAGAGCAGATGATGATGGAATTATTCTTTCTATCTGTGTTACCTATATTTATGAACATGATATCTCTGTTGTCATAATCTGTCTCATCTGTATTGATTGCTTGTTTTTCATCCTCCAATGCTTTATATTGTAAATTGTACATTAGCCCAAGTCTTTTAATATCACGTAATATATGCTTCCAGTTTGAACCTCCAGTGACAGAAAATTCTAGTTTTGTGCAATTGAATAGTAATGTCTGCATTAACGACAAGTTATACCAAGCCAATAGTTGTTGTGGGCTTATTACGTCGAACCATTCTAATACCAAGTTCTCTTCCAAATCGCTCCACATGACGCCTATTATATCATCAGCATGCACGTTTATTCTAGATGCAACCGTGCCAATTATTTCTCTTCTTTCAAATTCTGTCAATGCAAAGCCTCTCTTTGATGATTCTTCAAATAGTTCTTTCCTGATATTGACAGGGTCATGAAGGTTATTGCTGTTAATGTCAACATTATTGATGATACTTTTTGACTCTGTTTTCATTTCCTTCATTTTGGTAAATATACATCTTCTTTCAAGAAGAGTATAAAATCCCCTTACGAGCTTATAGTCGTTATACTGGGATTCAAGAAGGTCAATTCTTTCGGTAAGAAATAACTTCTTCTCTTTATTTTTCCATGATTCTTCAAATTCTTTAATGATCTTTGCAGCTAACTGCAATACACTATCATCATCAGCGGGTATACAAAATCGTGGAACAATGTTTGTTCCCTTCTCTGTTATTCTTGTTCTAAGTAATTGAAGTGGCAGCATATGTTATTCAGTGTCCACTTCTTTCTGATTCTTCCACTTCGATATTATTAATCACACCTTCGCTGCATATGGCCTTCTTTCTCTTTGCACTAGTGCCTATCTCCCGTGTATCCGCAGATATGATCTCTATTAACTTAGCTTTCTTGTTTACATTAGGTTTTGGTCTTAACAGTCTTCCAAGTCGTTGAATAAATTCCCGTCCACTACCTGTCCCACTGAGGATAATACCAAGTTCAGCATCTGGAACATCTACACCTTCGTCTAGAACTTTGGATGTAACTATCGCGTTATATCTTCCTTCCCTAAAGCCTTTCAGGACATTCTGTCTTTCCTCTTTTCCTGTTTTATAAGTGATAAAAGGTATCAAAAAAGTATTCAATCCTTCCAAAGATGTAGATAATAATAAGTAGACATATAATATATAAGACAGTTAGGATATAATAGGATATCCTAGACTAACTAGAAAAAGGTTGCTGTCATTGTTGTCTTTTGTAATAATAATATATTGTTATTGAATTAAAATGCTTTATCATTACTATTACTCTATATTATTTTTAATGTGTCAATATTTCTTTTTCAAAATTGTTAATGTTAGTTAACTGCTACACCATTTTCTTTATCACTATTATTATTATTATCGTCATTATCTTTATCTTCATTTTCTTCTTGGTCTTTTGGTTCTTGGTCTTTTGGTTGTTCTTGTGGTAATAATGATTTGTCTTTGTCTTCTTGTATTGCTTTGTCTAACTGTTGGTTTTCTTCACTTTTCTTTAATTCCTTCCACTGCTAAGGCAATCATTTATCTACTTTAGGCTTTCTTAAATACACCACCAACACCTTTAGTAGTTGCCATTGCTTCCATTAGATCCTTCAGCTGCTTAGACAGATAGATAGTTTTCTGCCTATAGTTTGCTATCTTAGCATCGTATCCACTTAACACCTTACTGGCAGTTTGTTCATCTACCTTGTTTAAAATAACTGATTCCCTGAGTTGAGCTGCACCTCCAAGAACTCTATTATATCTATCTATAGCCATGTCAAGTTTCAACATGGTATACTGAGCATTGGAGGATACATCCCAGAAAAAGGCTGAAGATATAGCAGCTTTTAGAGCGCTATTAGACAGTTCCTCTGTTTGTACAGACAGATTACTATTACCATTGTCGCTGCTACTGCTTGACGAAGGTACACTGTCCAGCAACTGGTCATTTTCTTTCAATTCTCGGAGGACATACTCAGATAAATGAACGGTATTTCTTTTGTGTCTCCGTCCTTGTCGAAACCCGTTAATCCAATAAAAGATTATAAAGGCTGTTATCAATGCCGCAAGTGCTACAATACCGACCACTGCAGCAACTATAGCAGGTATTGCAATCGCAGCTATCTCATCTAGCCTAGTTTTAATACCTTGTAATCTTGAGTCTATTCTTTCTTCCACAAGATCAACTACTCTCTCTACAGATGAGCTGAGATTGGTACTCAAAATACTGGAATCTCGGAGGATCGAAAGTAAACCATCGCGAGACGAAGTACTAGTAGGGGTGGTGGTATCGTTTTGTCTTTGTTCTGAAAAAAGCTGTGCGTCAACCGTTGTTGATGATGTCAATGCAGGAAATATCTGAAAATAAGTTAACAACATGCAAGAATAAATCATAAACAAGACATAAGCCCGGCTGTTTCTTGTAGATGGTAACTTAAAAAATCTATTAGTCCCTGAAAGATTCATATGTAACAAGCAATGAAAATTATAATGATTTATAGTTATTGATTGATTGAGAATAACGATGGATGATCAAATATTTTCTAAGAACAGAAGCCCATTGATCCATAAGATCGAGCGTAGGCACAACAATAAGTGAAGCTGAATTTACAGTCTCTATTGCTTTTACTCCAATAATGGTCTTACCTGATCCAGTAGGCAGTACTATGCATCCTCTCATTCCAGCTTTAGTCCATTCGCCGAGAGCTTTATGCTGATATGTTCTTAAAGATAGATTAGTCTTACGATTATTAATATCATTTATTGTTAGATGTGGAGATGGTAGAAGATCGAGAACATGATCCATATACTCTATACTACTTTGTTTTAAAAATTCTATTATATTAGAATAATAGATAGCAGGAGCTCTCAATAAATTTGTTCTAGGATCGATACTAGCAAATGGAATGTGTGCTAATCCTTTTATCAATATTGTGCCATTATCATAACTAAGTTTTGCGCTTAGCACTTATATTATATATAAAACATATTAAGAATTTTAATCTTTACCAAATTAAAATCTATCAATTTCTATGAAAAAAATTAGCTGATAGAAAATATATATTATACACACTCCTCCTCTCTCCCCCTCAGTATAGTGCCTTGCTCTTTAAATTATAAGGAAACACCGCTATTTTGTCTATAATGGCAAAAATAAAGGCAACAAGGTATCATCATCTTATTCGTTCCTATATATCCAACCATTCAAATAACAAATGTCACTGTAGTAGTAAGAACAGGGCATATGATGATAATAATAAATCACTTTCTGACTCCATGGTGAAGACTTTTGATTCATTTAAAGATTCATTTACAGAATAGATGTGTGTATGTATATGACAGTTGACGAGAGATTAATGCAATTTTTAAAGGATGGCAAGGATTGGGAGAGAAAAGCTACAAGTATACCTGGTGTTTTTCTGCTCAAGCTACCTACATTTAGAGGAAAATCTGCTTCTCTGGCTATAGAGATCAATCCAGTAAGCTCTTCAGGCTCTGCAACAAAGAAAAGAGGAGTGGTAATAAGATCTAGCTCAGAACTAGAAGAAATAAGTCGATTACTTTCGAATTCGAAACTTGCTCAACTAGCAAAGAATATGGATGAAATCAATCCTGAAAAGACATTTACAAAGAGTGGGACAGAAGATATATTTGAGATCTAATTTGACTAGATTATTATTATAAAAATGGAGTCTGTTCGACTTTTTGATTCGAAACAATGCTATTCATATAGAAGACAACTTCTTACGTGATATTGTTAACGACCAGATTGGAGAATTTAGTTATGCTAAAAACATTTCATAAGCAAGACAGTGGGTCTGAGCAATCTGAACCTTTAACTAGATATGTGGAACATCCCATTATATGGAATAGATCTATAGAGCTTAGATTATATCAAAAGAACATTACAGATTCCGCGCAGCGTAGAAATACGATGGTAATTCTTCCTACTGCTCTAGGAAAGACGGTAATATCTTTACTTGTAGGCGCAGATATACTTTACAATTACAAAGATAAACGAATTTTGATTATGGCCCCTACACGACCGCTTGTCTCACAACATATGAAGTCTTTTTCATCGGTTATGAAAATTTCGGAAGAAAATATAGCATCTGTTACAGGCAAGATTCTTCCATATGCACGCAGAGCAGTATGGAATAGAACAGATATCAGATTAGTGTTCGCCACACCTGAAGTTGTGAAAAATGATCTAGAGGAAGGTAGATTACATTTGAAGGATTTTGGCTTGCTTGTATTTGATGAAGCTCACCGAGCGATGAAAGAATATGCTTATACTTCTATAGCCAAAGAATACATCAACCAATCCTCTTGTCCTTATATATTGGCGATGACTGCTAGTCCGGGAGCAGAAAGAAAGAGGATACAAGAGGTATGTAATAACCTCTTCATTGAACACATTGAATATAGGAGTGAAGATGATCCTGATGTAAAACCTTATGTTAATGCCATAAATGTAAAATGGGAATGGCTGAATCTGCCAGAGGAATTCCGGTATATAGTATCAATACTTAGATCTATGCTTGAAGAGAGATTAAAATGGCTTATACGGAACGGCTTACTTATGAAGAGTATTAAATGGATATTCAAGAAGGATTTAATTGAACTCGGAGAAGCACTTCGGTATAAACTGGAGCTAACTATGGAAGAGCAAAGGGGATTACTCTATATTGCTATACTCAATCAATCTTCTGCTCTTACATTGATGTATTGCCTTGAGTTAATAGAGAGTCAAGGTTCTCATTCATTAAAGGCCTTTCTCGATAGGATAAAAGAGGATGGAAGCAATACACATACGTTCCTCCTTAAGGACCCACGAATGATGGAAATTAAAACGTTAGTAGAAGGTATTGTAAAGGAACATCCAAAGATCCTACACCTTTTACAATTGATAAAAGATCATCATCATCTCTCTTCTATGAACAATGTAAGAAACAGTCCTAACTCAAATTCCAAAATATTGGTATTTACTCAGTATAGGGACTGTCTCTTATACACATCTCCGAGCCCACGAGACTTCA
>JBKPPX010000193.1:0-9379 GCA_046733815.1 Thermoproteota archaeon
ATTCAATGTGGCAACTATACCGCCTTTTGCAACAGAACAAGTTTGCTGTTCCATTACTTCATGCAATGCAGAGCGATCTTCTGGTTTTATCTTATCGAATTCATCAATGCATACTAGTCCTTGATCAGCCAATACCACAGCACCAGCTTCCAGCATCATGATTCCTATCTTGTCACGAATTACTGCTGCAGTCAAACCCGCTGCTGTTGATCCTCTTCCAGAAGTATAAAGACCCCTAGGTGCAATTTTGGCAGCGAACTTTAACATTTCTGATTTGGCCGTACCAGGGTCACCAACCAAGAGTACATTAATGTCACCCCTTCTAGTTGAACCATCATCTAGTTTTTTTGTTACTGAACCTACAATTAACAGAAGAATTGCTTCCTTGATTACTTCATGGCCGTAGACATGTGGAGCAAATGAAGCAATTAGTTTGTCATAGGCATCTGGTTTACTTCCAATAGATACGATCTGTCTTTCGTCTTCAGTGCTGATTGCTATTCTTTCTACAGTACGTGTATCCTTACTGCCGGCCCTTCCTCCAAGGTATTCAATATTGTTTCCTTCCATTCGTAATCTAAAAAGACTTGTTTTTACCTGGGGAGAAAGCTGTTCCTGTTCTATCCTAATTATCCCAGTCAACATAATTCTATCTCCAGGACGGCATTGATCTACAAGGTCACCCATCACAGTGACTTCAACATAGTGAGGAAGCTGGCCCGCTGGTAAATCTTCTGGTAATTCCTGAAGTCGGACCATCTGAAAGTCGGTGAAAATGCTATTTTCCGGAGCCATTTCAAGTTCTTTTTCTGAGCAATTTATACATTTCAAAGGTTTCTTCAGTACTAATCCCTTTAATTGTGCTTCATTAATGGTATTGCAATTGAGACAACGATATCCGATTTTCTTAGCAAGCGGTTTAACTTCAGATGATCTGACCACCATTCCTGAAACCCCAATCAATTTGTCGATTACATCAGCATTAATATCACGCAATCCCTTTTGTACAGTATAATTTCCGATTCTGACTTTGATCTTGTCTCTAATTTCGTGTGCATAATCCGGATGAATTTCACTTAAAATTGACAATATTGCCTCATTAAATGCGTCAAGCATATCATCTGGATTATGTGTAATTTGTTTAGCAAGACCAGGATTAAATGTATCAAAGTCGATATAATCTACTACTAGTGAAATAAAATTAGAGGCCATCATATGGTTGATTCTATCAAAATACTTGTAGTTACCCTCTCTATCCTTAAATGCTCGTAAAAATTGTTCTAAATCATTTGCTAATGCTGAGGTGGTCTGCTGTTCAGTCAAATTTTTTTAACGCCCTTTCTTTGAACTCTGAAGCAGAATTGTGAATTAGAATATAAAGTTCCTTTTCTTCAACTGACAGTTTTTCTTCTAGTTCCGGCGAAAGAGGTGATGCAGCGGCTAATTTAACAATCTTTTCAAGACGCGAGGCAAGGAATGAATTCAGTGAAACAATAATGTTTTCCCTCTCCCTTTCTCTTAATCCTTCAAGGTAATCGTTAACTCTAATGTAAAAGTCGGGATCTAGACCAGAGAGATCATGCGGTTTTGCTATCCTCTCACGGTTCAAAGCTCTTGAGAGATAGGCTGAAATGTCGCTATCTTGGATTTCAATATTGCCCTGTTCAAATAAAATTTTTGCGACCCATCGACGAAGAGAAGAAATCTCGCCTTCCTTTGCATCAATTGTAACTCCATCTATGGATACCTTTACGTCATGCTTAAATGTTACACGGACATCTTCCATAAGATATTCTATCTGATAAGCGCCCTGAATGGTTTCTATCTTTCCTAATAAAGACGAGGAGGTAGTTGCATTCATTGTATATATACAAGTTAGATGTTCCAAATAGTTATATCTTTTGTAAGGGTAATTTTTATTAAGCTCTAAGCTAAATGGCAAATTTTAGGTAAGTTATTAATGCTGTAAGGAGCATCGAATTTTCAGGGATAGATATGTCAACAATGAACAAAAATTTCTCAAATTTAATGTGGGTCGAAAAATATCGTCCAGAGAAATTGGATGATGTCATAAATCAAAAAGAAATTATCCGTGGATTAAAAAATCTTATTAAGAATCCGGAAGAAATTCCACATTTACTATTTGCAGGACCTGCGGGAGTGGGTAAGACTACTACTGCTTTGTGTGTTGCAAAGGGATTACTTGGAGAGGAGGAATGGCTAAGAGATACCCTAGAACTAAATGCTTCTGATGAAAGAGGAATCAAGATGGTTCGTGAAAGAGTAAAAGAATTTGCAGCTGTAATGAAACTTACGACTAGCAATAAAGAAGACAACAGGCCGTTCAGAATAATAATTCTTGATGAAGCCGATGAAATGACATCAGAAGCTCAAACTGCTTTAAGAAGAATAATTGAAGATAGTTCTAGAACAACACGCTTTATAATTATCTGTAATTACTTATCACAGATTATCGAGCCGATTCAGAGTCGATGTGTAGTTTTTCGCTTTACTAGGTTAGCAAATGATGATATTGTAGGATACTTGAAATTTATCTGTCAAAAAGAAGGAGTAAAATATGACGATAAAGCTCTTACACAAATATACGAGGCTACTTCTGGAGATCTCCGCCATTCTATCAACATTCTACAGGCAGCTGCAGGGATGGGCTCTGTTTCACTTCCTAATGTTGTCGCATCAATAGGAATTTCAGGAAAGTTCAAAGTTGGAGAAATTATTAAGCTGGCTCTCTCGGGTAAATTCAAAGATGCTAGAGTCAAATTGCTTGAGCTAATACAAGTGTATGGAATGTCCGAAAGCGATTTTCTCAAATTTGCTAATCAAGAAGCTTATGATATGAAATTAGATCGGCCAGATGAATTTGCTGCGCTAATGGCAGAATATGACTATAGACTTGTAGTAGGTGCACATGCCGAAATTCAATTATCAGCATTATTAGCCCAATTAGGAAAACTAGGCGCTAAGAATAAATGAAGAATTACAGTGTGTTTATTTTTTACAAGTAATCTAATACTCTTCTTCAAACTCTTCTCCGCCTTCTTCTTCCTCTACTTCTTCAAAGTCTTCTTCAAATTCTTCTCTTTCTTCTGCACTTTTATATGGAAGATCTGCTTCACCAAATGCTCCACAGACAGGACACTTGAATTCAATTGTTTGTCCCTCTAGATCTATAGGAAATTCTTTTGAGAAGACTTCATCGCATTTTGAGCATACCAGAGTCGTCTGAATATTGTCCTGGCTAAATTTGTGTGACTGTACTCTGAAGATTGTACTTGCCATTCTTCTTACCTATAGGAAATTTTCTTTATTATAAGCCTTGTCATAGATACTATCAATAAAGCATATAATCGTCTATCTTGTCTAATTTAATTAAATATTACAAGAATACGCATCAGATTATTTTATCTGTTTTTTCTAAATGGCTCGCATCTCTGATTTGGAAGTATGTATAAGGGCAATGATATGTTCTCTGAGTTCTTTCTGATCCATAATACCGCGATGAGATATTGTCATAATTAAACTGCTATTCCTGACACCACGCATTTTCATGCAAAGATGCTCACATTCTGCTACAACTAATACTCCTTTTACTCCCATTTTCATTATTTCTTCAGTTACTTCTTTTGTCAATCTCTCTTGAATCTGCATTCTGCGAGAGAATTTTTCGACTAGACGGGCTAACTTTGATATGCCAAATACTCTGCCAGATGGAACATATGCTATGTGCATTTTTCCATAAAATGGAAGCATATGGTGTTCACACATGCTGTAAAATTGGATATCTTTAGCAATAATTGCGTCTGTTTCTTCACCAAAACTCACGTCAAGCTCAGCGTTCATCCTGTACCCTGCAAAGATTTCCTCATACATAGCAGCCATGCGCCTAGGTGTATCGATCAAACCCTCGCGGTCTGGATTTTCTCCTAACTCTATCAAAAGTTGTCTTAACAATTTTTCAATCTTTTTCTTGTTTATAGTATCTTTTTCCTTCTTTTTATGCTGATGCATTTTTTCTTTTATCTGGCTCCTATTAACTTATGTAATTGTGGTATTATTCTAACGTCCCGGTATATTGGATAAACTGCGTCGTAAAATTCAAAAAGCTTCTCTACTGTTGGCTCATCTATTCCATAGCTTGGCTGTATTACAAATCCTGTTATATCTGCAATTTTCACATGGTTAAAGATGTTCTGTACCAAAGCCTTAAACTCATAAAGGTTCGTTAAGTTCGATATTACAATTTTAATATATGTAATTTTATGGTTCATAATAGCAGCTTCAAGACATTCAAATTCGTTGCATAAGAGGTTATCATAATGTCTGACATCGATTACTTGTGAATCGCTCATTTTGAACTCTATTTTGCAAATATCTATAAATGGAAGAACCTTTACATATCTATTAGAATCAAAACATGCAGATTCTAAGTATGTCCTAAGTCCATGCTCTTCTTTGACAAACTTTGCAAGTTCAATAACAGCCTCATATTGTATTAGTGGCTCGCCTCCAGTGAAGTTAACCTTGTAAGTGCATGGTTGTAAGTGTTCTTTAATCAGTCTCTTTGCCTCATCAATAGTATAGCCACTTCCGCTATCCAAGGGCAACGCATAGCCGGTATCACACCAGTAACATTTCAGATGACAGCCGGCCATCCTCACAAACATCGTTTTTGTACCAAAAAAGATGCCCTCGCCTTCAATACTGGTGAATATTTCGCTTAGTTGTATTCTGTTAGTGACTTTTTGCATAATGCGTTTTATCCTCGATACCTGCCTTCCTAATTGCAATCTTCCTATTTATACACGATTCGCATTTTCCACAGTGCAAAATATTTGTCCTGCTTTTTATGCCGTTAGAGTAGCAACTCCATGTTTTGAAAATTTTATCACCTATAATTTTGTATCCAATACTTAATAATTTAGATTTGTCCATTCCATCCATTGCTGGAGACCAAACAGTAATTTTCTTCCTCATACCTGATGTTATGCCATCTATTTCTGCCATATTGAGTGTTCTAGTAATAGATTTTATAAATTCTGGACGGCAATCAGGGTAATGAAAGTCGCCACTATGCGCACCATATGCTACTAGATTCGCTTTTATACTCATAGCCCATGCAGTTGCAATCGTAATGAAAATTGCATTTCTGACAGGGACAACCATACTGTAATCAAAATTTTTAGATAAACGCTGTTTGCTGTCTGTCAGAGCATTTGTTCTACCATAGAGGTTTTTCATGAACGAAATATCAATGATACGATAGTCCTTCGCCTTCAAAACTTTTGAGAACTTTCTAGCCTGTTGAACTTCTTTCTTTGCTCGCTGCCCATAAATATAGGTGAGCATATATAAATCGTAACCTTTTTCTTTGCTTAGATAAGCAGCGGTACAGACAGAATCAAGACCTCCACTTATTATACAAACTGCCGCTCTGACTTCTCTTTCTGATGATTGGGCATTTTTATTCAATAACATGACTGTATATGTATTTTATATGTGTATTTTACGTGCATTTATGCAAATGTGACAAGAACATATCCTGGTTTTTTAATATTCTCTCTATAGTGTATATTATTTTGTGAATACACCATAAATTCCGCCCATACCATAAGCAAGTGATATCAAAATTCTAGATAGCATTATCGCAATATCTTGTCTTGCGATGAATAAAGTTGTATTAATCTCCACGACAATAGGAACTGCGGTTAGAGAAATCACGCCTACAATCATTTGCTCACGGTTATCAAGCCCACTATACCTTTTCATCAGCAGATATGTTGAAAAATTACCTAATCCAATACCAAGTAAAATTAGATATTGATAGAGAGATGGAAATGCAGCTATTGCAGCAAAAGGACCAGCCCAACATATACCATTCAGAGCTTTTACACCGGTGGACCATTTTACACTTTGTTTCATTCTGTCTCTTATAGAAGACATTAATTTACGTGATTTACCAAAAATTATACCAAAAGTAATACCAAAACTTAGAATTGAGATGATGGCATAATAATAGAAGGGTTCTTTGTTGACAAATGCAATTTCACTCAAAATAGTTGCAGCGCCTATTGCTATAGATATAGCGATGAAAAGAATTCCAAATACCCGCTTTACTTCTTTATGTCCCTGGGGGTCACTTTTCAAGAATAAATAAACTATAATAAACGATAATATGTGTTTTTTACTTCTTGCAAATATCTTTCTAATAAATCAGTATGAAGGATAGTTTCATTAAATTAACATATACACCCTTCCAGAAGAAAATGTTTCAAGGTGTTCATGTATATCCTAAGCAATCATCACAAAACAGTGAAAATGGAATACATTTGATCACACTACAAAGTAGTGGAATAGAAGAATACATTATTTTTCTAAAGTATATTTCTAAAAACACTTTTAGATAAAATACTTATCAATAATTGTTAAAAAAAATATCATATAAAAATATATTTGTGTTGTCGTCGTCTCTTTGCACTTATACTGCCCATTTCCGTTAGAGCATACGTCAGACAGCCGTCATATGATGGTCAGATAGACGTCATATGATCGTCAAAAGGGTTATCGGACGAAATATAGGCTGATATGAAATTTGCATTTTAATCAAATATCCGATTATATAAGCACTGATGCGAAATTATATCAACTACCGATCTCTAAATCAAAAGAGAAGTTGTGGAAACAAAAGTACCAAAATCTATAAAGCAACAAGTCATCAAACAATTGGCTTCAGGGTACCTCTAGAGATCAGATTGCCAAGGATAATGACATAGGAGCTGGAACTGTAAGCGCTATCATAAAAGGCATTAGACAAAATGACATTCCAGACATTGACTTACTTAGAGAAGTAGCCCTACTCCTAAAGAAGGAAGATTTAGATCTGTTTCTGCTTGCATCTTCTATCAGAATAAAAAAGAAGGCGGATGATATGGATTTGAGTGAAGATCAGATAGAATCATTCATTGAAAATATCAATATTCACTGTTTTAAGCGTGGTTTGAAAGCTGAAGAATTTATTAATATCATAAGCAAGGCAGTTGCTTTGTCAGAGAATCTTGGAATGCCAGTAGATCAGCTGCCTAATTATATCATACAAAAAGAGTTAGAGTCGGAGGATCTGAAAGGAGAAATAGAAAAAGTTAAAATGAAAAGAGACCTAGTACTAAAAAATTATGATATAACTATGAATGATCTTGAGGAATATAGAAGAAATAAACCGTTAATTGACCGTATTAGACAACTAAAAGAAATAATTAATAATTCGGCTAAGGAAATTAAAAGCAAAGAATTTGAGATAACCACATTACAGTATAAATATATGACTGGTCAACAATAGGAGCCGGAACGTTAATAGAAGTTGTATACGCCGTTATGGTAGCTATGATAATCATTAGAACAGTTAAGGAACTACATTATGGTTCTGTTAACTTGGTGGATAATAAATCTACGTGTTAACTATCCAGATACAATATAGTTATAAAAGCAGAATTTCGACTGTTATAGAGATAGCCTTATTTTGATGATATCAAAGAGAGTGGTTAATGATGAACAGCTTAAACCTCTTTTTTTGTTTTTCATGGTACAATAGTAAAAATGGTAAAACGAAATCTCATAATTCTAGGTATTAATGATGGTCATGACGCCGGGGCAGTAATAATAAAGGTAGAAAATGTAAACATGACTGCTATGGCGATATTGATGGTAGTGCAGGAGAACTATTAACAAAGGGAAGGATCCTTGCACGATGTAGTGGAGGACTTGAATGGGGTCCTAGATCACTTGGCAATAGATTAATAATTGCAGATCCACGTGATCGTTGGGTAATAACTAAAATTAATTTTGCCATAAAGCAAAGAGATTTTTGGATGCCATTTGCTCCTTCAATAACAGATGATAAAAAGAGAAATATCTTGTTAATCCAAAATTTTCCCCTATATGATAATGGCATTTGATTAACTATAGATAGAGGAGACAGAATTCCTGCCACAATTCACCCTTTTGATAGAACGTGTAGACTCCAAACAGTAAAGACGGAATGGATTCCCAGCTATTATAAGATTATCAAAACTTTCGAACTTACAACTGGTATAGGAGACATTCTAAACACTTCTTTTAATCTGCATGGCTACCCGATGGTAGGCACTCCTCAAACAGCTTTATAGACTTGAGAACTCAAAATTAGATGGACTTATTCTTGGGAATTACTTAGTTACGAAGGAATAAATAATAAATCCATAACAGCATCATTTTATGGTAATAATACGCTGATAGTGGAAAGACAATATATTTTCTGATTTTTATTTATGTATGCCGGATGTATTACCTTCCAATGGGTATAATCGGTATATTCCCCAATAGATAACAATTGTTAACCGAAATTTTTATATAATTTAGTTTCTAACATTATTCTACTTTCCTGCAGAGGAGGATGATAATAGGGTAAGCCCCAAGAAATATCCTCACTATTGCATTGGATTGGTGAGAAAAGAAAACCGTATTCTGAACATTATGGTAAGAATACGGAAACACTTCCACCAAATAATAGAGTACACCGGAAGGATGACTGACTGGCTCTAAAATACCAAGTTATTATTAACATACGACTCTGCAGGGTATTGCGATTTTATAAAATTAAAATGAATGAACAACATTTTGTATACTTATTAATGATTTCCTTTTGAGTATCTCTTATTACTAATGTAAACACAACATGGGGTCATAAAATTTTATCCAAAAAAATATATATGTACTATACAATTTTTGTTGGTTATAATGCTGAAGGGTATAAGAAGTTTTAGATTTGTATTTGTTATTGCTATTGTATTAATAACAATTCTAGCAAATGCTGCTATTACAATGCCACATCTAGCATACAGCCAGTCTTCTTCCTCTATTTCCAATAATGCCAGTATTGATACTGGGAATAATAATAAAGCAGTAATTTTAAATTTTGATGATGCTTACAAGAGCCAATACACTAATGCCAAGCCAATTCTAGACAAATATGGATATAAGGCTACTTTCTACATAATCTGCAACGATATAGGAGATAATGAATATCTTAGTTGGGAAGATATAACAGCATTATACAATGATGGAAATGATATAGCATCTCATACAATGAATCATGTAGATCTTTCTAAAACATCAAAAAAAGAGACTGAATTTGAAGTAGGTGAATCAAAACAATGCCTTCTTGATCACGGCATTAATAATATCTCAAGCTTTGCATATCCTTTTAATGGAGGATCTGATGAGGCGTCAGTAATAGATGTAGTTGCTAAATATTATGATATAGCTAGAACTGGCACTGAGCCACTAATGTATTTACATTGTGATGGCTTTAAAGAAGAATCAAGTC